>JBAQLI010000051.1:0-11171 GCA_049301735.1 Candidatus Methanoperedens sp. | reverse complement strand
ATCGTTTTTACCGGTTGAAGCTGTTCTTTTTTTTCATACCAGTACACAAAGAGCACAGAGTTTTGCCACGGTTCTCTGAGTCCTCTGTGCTCTGGTATGAAAATTAACAACGAACTTGTACGAACCAAACGAACTCACGCCACCGGAGTTCGTTTCAGTTCGTTTTAGTTCGTTGTTTTTTTTTTAATGTTCATTTAGGAACCGCAGTTCATGGCAGACTCTATGGTTTTTTGATCCGAAGATAATGAAAGTTATCGTTTTCATTTCGTCATATATATAAACTATAAGACCAATTCCATGCAGGGTGCCTTAATGAAAACATGTATAATGTGCGGCGGCGAAGGAACAAGGCTTCGTCCGCTTACTTTTGACCGGCCAAAGCCAATGATCCCACTATTAAACAAACCATCATTAGTCCATCTTGTGGAACATCTGGCTATTGAGGGTTTTAATGATATCGTGCTTACACTGGGTTATCTGGGAGGAGAAATTGAAGCCGCATTGGGCGATGGAAGTATGTACGGCGTGCATGTCGAATACGTCCATGAACAGGAAAAACTGGGGACAGCAGGAGGAGTAAAGAACGCGGAAGAGCTGTTTGAAGGTGAGCCTTTCATGGTAGTGGGAGGCGACCACGTAATGGATCTTGAACTTCGCGAATTTGTCCGTTTCCATGAAAAAAATGATTCACCTGTTACAATAGGTCTTATCCCAATCGATGACCCGCGCGATTATGGTATAGCTGATCTTGATGTTAATAACAGGATCAACAGGTTTTTTGAAAAACCGGGGCCTGGAGAGATATTCAGCAATCTTGCAAGCACAGGCATATATGTTTGCGATCCTGAAATAATGAAATGGATCCCTCAAAGGAAATATGATTTTGCAAAAGACCTTTTCCCGGATATCATGAAAAAAGGTGAAAACATCAATGGTTTCCTTGTGCACGGCAAGTGGACGGATATCGGGAACCCGCAGGCTTACAGGGAAGCATGCAGATGGATGCTGGAACAGATGCCGGGCACAAAAATTTCAGGCCGCCTGAATATCAAGGATGCAAGAGTAACAGGGCCAATTGAAATAGGGCATGATGTGTCACTCGGTTCAAATTCCGCCATTGTAGGCCCTATAGTGATCGGGGAAAACACAACTATCGGGGATAATGTCCTGATAGGTCCCTACACGTCGATAGGCTCAAACTGTAAGATCGGAAATAATTCAAGGATACTTTCTTCATATATATTTAATAGTGTTGAGATCGGCGCAAATACTGCGGTTTCCAGCGCTATTATCGATAATTCTACCAAAATAAAAGATTCGTGCATACTTGAAACCGGTACTGTTATCGGTCCAAGGGTTATTATCGGGGAAGAAGTGACAGTAAATTCAATGGTCAGGATATGGCCTGAAGTCAGGGTAAAAAATGGAACTAAAGTAGACGAGAATCTTGGGAATGAAGATTTTGGAAATAATATTAAAGGTTCCTAAGTCTCTATTATTTTCACAGTCCCATCTTTTTTACCGATATATACCACATCCACATTGGTGAATATACCATGTTCTACGATGCCTGTACAATACGAAAGCTCTTTATTTAATGATACAGGGTCATCTATTTTTCCAAAATCCGCATCCATTATGAAGTTCCCGTTATCCGAGATGACCGGGCCATCCTTATTGACGCCCATGCGCACTTCTGTTTTTCCACCGATTTTTGCCACATTTTTTTCAACGAGTTTGCGCGCCGTTGGTATGACTTCAAGAGGTACTGAGTGACTCAACACATCAGCCATTTTTGATTCATCTACAACTACAACGAACTTTTTTGCGGATTCAGCAACGATCTTTTCCCGTGTATGCGCTGCTCCGCCGCCTTTAATCGCTATGAAATCTGCGACCTGGTCCGCGCCATCGATATCAATATCAAGCACAGGATGCTCATCAAGGGTAGTAAGCGGGATTCCGTTCTCGGAAGCTAAGAATGCCGACTGGTATGATGTGGGAACACCAAGGATTTCCAAACCATCGGCGACACGCCTTCCCAGTTCTTTTATCGCATAAGCGGTTGTGGAGCCTGTGCCAAGCCCCACGACCATATTGTTTTTTACAAGTTTGGCGGCCTGTTCTCCAGCTGCCTGCTTGGGGTTTTGAGTGGTGTTTTTCATGATGGGGGCTTTGATGTCTTTTATTTAAATTAAATTTACGAAACTAACCTTTATTTTAAAATTCCTATTTAATACGTCATTGCGCTTGGTGATTATCATTTTCATACTGTTCTTTAATAGGTTCAAATTTATTTAAGGTTTAGCATAGACCAGACACCTATTCAGGCTTATAAGGATTGCATTATGTTTTGTAATGCTTTTGTGCAATGTAAGCCAATTTAGACCAAATTGTCAGTGATTTTAAAGCAATGAGATAGGTCAAAAATAATGTATCAAAACCATTTATAAAGGCAAGCGTAAGTAAGTAGCTTATCGACAACAACAAGATCATTGATCTCTTTTCTCATTAAGTTTATATTATTTTCTTTTTCAGTGTCATAAATAATTGAGTCCTTTTCTCCCATATTCTTATATCTCCTTGGCGTAATAATTCCTTTTTCTATATATGATTTTTCTTGACAGACACTGATGTGTAGAGTCGTGAAATTATTTCGTCAAGATTTTTCTGCGAATTACAAGTCATCGTGCTTCGTTAGATTTAAATATTGAATTGAGTTTAACTAAAGAAAGATGGCAAAGCATGTTGTGAAGAAATTATTAATACTTATTTAAACCATTATTTTTAAATAGTCAACATGCATATATTGACACGTGTTTCTACCTTTAAATATCACGGAAATGATAAGAAAAGCAATGGGCTGGTGTCCCAATGCAGCATCATTAAACAATAATGAGAAGACAGATATGGTATCGTATGAAGGAAAGCTCATAGATAAAATAAAAGACATGGGATCCAGGCAAATTCTCAGTTTTCTGCATCTGGTGTTCGGAGCATGGCTGATAATAACCGCACTCAGGGTTCTGGCAAAGCCACAGTTTTTCCCATGGTGGTTCATGGAAATAAATATCATTTCATCAGGGATACTTTTAGTAATAGGCGTGTCATCCCTGATAATCTTCTTTAATTTCGTAAAATCTGCCAATATCCACGGGATACTGGCGCTTGTGAATATTATCCTGTTAATTGGTTTTTCCCTATACCTGAGTCAGTTCCTGGTTTCAAGTGAATTTACATATTCTGTATTCGATAAGCCATATATGGGCTATTCTTTTGGGTTTGTGACGCTCATACTTTTTACACTCATCATCGGAATACCAAGTATCCTGACTTTTTTCAATAAACCCACAGGGGAAAAGAAATCAGGATTTCTCAAAGCAACTTCATTGATTCTCATAATCATGTTTGCATCCCTTGGCGCATATTATCTTTATCTGGATAAACAAAAAAATGCCATGCTGGCAGAAGATTTCGGGGAAAACGGGATATATAAGTTATACAGGGTCCAGGCGGGTTCAGCATCATATTATGATAATTCACATCCTTATTTCCTTGATTCGGCTGGAGACACTACAGGACATCATATTTCAGAGGATACATATAAGGCGATTCAATTTTTACAGAATAAAGAAACTGGTAAGGTTCTTGCATGGTGGGATTATGGACTGGAAATCAAAGCTGCTGGAAAAGAACCTGTTATCAGCTATGCATCAGAGGTTATAAAGGCCACAATAGCAAGACCTTCGTCCTTATATGATAAATTTGAGCCGGATGAGAAGGTAGCGGATGTTTCCAGGTTTTTTGCCACTGATTCCGAAGAGGTTGCGAAGGGAATTGCCGGGAAATATGGTGCAAATTTAGTGTATATATCCAGAGAAAGAATGAATGATTTGATACCGATAATGATGCTTGAGGCTAACCCCAATTTTTATGCTCAGAATCAGGATATTAATAGTAATAGTAATACCTCTGAGTATTTTGAAAAAGTCATAAAAACTACGATGGGATATAAATTCAATTCAGGTGCAGAGCTAAATTATTTTGATAAGATATTCGAAAACAAGGACGTCATAATTTATCAATTAAAATAAGTTTTTTAATATCTCTGAAAAATATGAAATGGATGCAATTATTATGAAAGACAGAGAAATTTTCTTGGGAACAGGCATTTTAACAATTATGGTAGGGTTCTATTGGTTGGTTGCGCAATCTATGAAGATCGAACTCGGTACTGTTACTTACGAAATATCAACTATATTCGATGGAGGATTCTCAATCATATTGGGAATAGCGATCGTAATATCCTGTTTAAGGGAATGGGATTCAGAAAAAGGAAAAAAATCTGTCAAGAAATAATAATTTTTTAAGGAGATATTTTTTCCTTCTTGTGTCACAATATCTCATCCATGCTCCCGCTCCTGAAACCAATGAGATCAAGCGTAACATACAAAAATCCAAGCTTTTTAAACTCAACAGAAACCGCATCGCGCATTTCCATCAAGTGCGCCATCTCATCCGGAGTGATCTCGATGCGGGCTAATCCGGCATGGTCGCGCACACGTACCACATTGAATCCGCGATCACGAAGATAATTTTCGGCAACTCCTACGCGCCTTAAAGCATCAGCCGTGATCGTTTGCCCATACGGGAAACGGGACGAAAGGCATGCCATTGAAGGCTTATCTGCCACAGATAAACCAAGTTTTCGGGCAATCTCCCTGATCTCTTCCTTTGTGACCTTAAACTCCACGAAAGGATTATAGATCCCCTCTTCAACGACAGCCCTGTGGCCTGGCCTGTGGTTCTTCAGATCAGAAATATTTGTTCCTTCGATAATAGTTTTTATATCATACTCTGCTGCGATTTTTTTTAGCTCCCTTATAAGTCCCTTTTTGCAGTGATAGCATCTATCCACGGGATTTTCTGCAAACCCGGGCTCGCCAAGTTCATCGTAGCAAATCGTCTTATGTGAAATCCCGATCTCTCTTGCTACTGCTTTTGCGCGATCAAGCTCACCCGGGGCAAGTGTCTGTGAATCCGCTGTGACAGCAATTGCTTTTCTTCCAAGTGCCCTGAATGCCAGTGCTGCAAGGACGGAGCTATCCACTCCGCCTGAAAATGCAATAAGAACGCTGCCTCTTTTTGCAATATCTGCCAGAATAGACTGTATTTTTTCATCAATTGACATTGCGATAATAACAATCCGAAAAGATGTAAGTGTTTCTATAAAACTGATGAAAACATGCAATATAGATTAGAACATTTTCCACGTGAAATGCAGGTGAAACAGTAAACATATTTCGAAAGAATGACATTAATGTGCTAATATCAATATCTATTATTCATGTTGAATGGTGAATCGATAGCTAATGACTGATTTCACGTGTCATTTTTCCATCATGATAATGTACATCATTATTTAATTTTCCATGAGAAATAAAGGGGTTAAAATAATAATAAAAATGAAAAATGATTATTTGATTTCCAACCCTTTCACATATATCCCTTCATCCACAATTTCCCCTACTACCTTTCCATCTAACATTTTTGCCACATTTTTTGCATCTTTCTTGGAAATTACAACAACAAAACCCATACCCATATTGAATGTTTTATACATTTCAAGGTCTTCCACTTCCCCTTCTTCCTGCAAAAACCTGAATATCGGCTGGGGTTCCAATGGATCATTGATGTCAAATCCATATTTCGTAGTGCGGTGAAGTTTCATAAGCCCGCTTCCGGTAATATGGGCAAGACCGTGAATATCGAACTCTTTTGCTGCATCCAGTATTTCCATGTAAATCCTGGTAGGCACCAATAATTCATCCCCTATGGTCGTCTCTTCATTGTATGGAAACGGGTCATGATATGAATGGCCTGCATCTTTTATGATCCTTCGTACAAGAGAATATCCATTACTGTGCACGCCACTTGATGGTATCCCGACAATGGCATCACCTATTTCGATCCTCTTTCCTGTGATCACTCTATCTTTTTTGACCATCCCCAGACATGTTCCGGCCAGATCAAAACCATTAATAATATCCGGCAGGGTCGCAGTTTCCCCTCCTACGATGGTCATCCTTGATATCTGGGCGCCTTTTGCAAGTCCTTCCCCGATTTGTCCCATGATCTCCGGACTGGGTTCTTGTATGGCGATATAATCCACAAATGCAAGAGGTTCTATCCCCATAGCCAGAAGGTCATTCACATTCATGGCAATGCAGTCAATCCCAATTGTGTTCCATCTTTTCATTTCATTTGCGATCAGGACCTTTGAACCCACACCGTCTGTAGTCAGTGCAAGAGCATATTCCCCAAAATCGATAAGACCTGCATAGTGGCCAACATCTGTTATTGGGGCGCCAAGGCCTTTGCGCTTATGAGTAAGATGTTTTGCAAGGGCAGCTATTGCCCGGTTCTCTGTATCGATATCAACGCCTGCTTTTGCATAAGTTAACGCCATACAGGCTTCAATAAGAGTGATTGCATAAAGATTTTATGATTGGATGATTGGATAGAGCAGGCGTTGGATAGGTGTGTGTGTGGGAGTGACATAAAAAATATGCCTGCTCATACTTATGATAAGCATAATACTATATAAGTATTTTGGTTGTTAATTATTAATACATCAGATTTGTATCCCAGAAAGAATCTCAAAGCTATAGTATTGAAACAATTTAAAAAAAATGGAAAAATTATTTAATTTACTGGAATCCCAGCGTATCTTCTATCCGGCTTATCTCAGGGCTGGTGGTTTCTTCGCCGACCACATAGCCTTTAACATTGGCAAGAAGCCCGGAACCAACCAGGGGAGAACCAAAATTAACCGTCCCGATATTAACTGGTAATTTGAACAGCTCTTCGATTACCGATATCTCAGTAGGGCTGGATTTAGGATGTACGAGGACACCTTTGTTCGTGGCTATACCTGCCATTCCAACGGTCTTTAAACCGCCAAGAGTGCCTCGTTGGACTTCGACACCGAGAGTTTTCTGAATTATCTTAATGGACTTTTCAGAGAGGTCAGGATGAACAAGGGCCGCAGTATCATTGGCTAAAATAAGATTTCCTGCTGCGTTGTGCTCTTCGGTTAACCTTGCTGCCTTGATATGTTTCCTTATAGCCCTGATCTCTTTTTCCAGGACAAAACCTGCTACTATCATCCCGTTATTGTTTCCCCGCATCAGCGAACCTATAATCGAACTTCCGCTTACAGCAGTACGGCAGGCTGCAACACCAAGCGATTCTTCCAATTCCCCTATTGTTTCAGCAGATGCATCATAAGGTACAAAAACAAATTCATCTGTACACGTTGCAAAGACGCCCAGTACGGGGCTCCCTGAAATATTCAATTTACGTTTCAATTAAGCCCCAAAAAAAATTATTCCGGGGCGAGTTCAGCCTGAACGCCGCCGGCTTCGAACTTGACCGCCCTTACTCTTAATTTCAATGGCGGTTTCATTGAGCCTCTCTCCCAGAGTTTCTCATTGATGGTCTTATCGATCTTGACCTCGTCAAGGTCGGTCTTCAGGTGTTTTCCAAGATATGCTCTTACTTTCCTGACTGCGCATTCTGCTCTTTTCCAGCGCGGGACTTTCCGTGCATCCGAAAGGGGAATAGTATAAATTCTTTCAATATCTGCCATAATAATCACTTTAAACCTTGAGTGTGCTTCTTCTCCAGTTGCGTCTCTTTGGATGGGTCATTACATTTCTCTTGGTCTTTACGATAACCCATGCCGGGAGGCGCTGGTTCTGATTCTGGTGTTTTGCCAGTCGTTTCTTCTTTGCTTTTGTCCTTTGAGTCATAAGAATTCACCGAATAATCTAGAATTGGAATACCCTGTACGTCTTGATACATTGATAAAGCTTTTGGATACCTATTTATACCCTCCTGCCATCTAAAATCCTCTTGCGGGTGATATAAATGGCAAAAACATCAAAGATATCAGGTTTTTATAAGCAAAGTCCAGAAGAGAGGCTCAAAATTGTATCCGAATTTTCAGGTCTCTCTGAAGAAGAAGCATCATGCATAGGTGCAACTGGCGCGCTTTCACTTGATGCTGCTGACCGGATGGTGGAAAACCTCATTGGAGTAATGGAAGTACCAATGGGTATTGCCGTGAATTTCCAGATTAACGGCAGGGATTATCTTATTCCCATGGCTATCGAAGAACCTTCAGTGATAGCCGCAGCGAGCAATGCAGCGAAGATGGCGCGGGAAGGCGGAGGTTTCACAACGAGCAGCACAGGTCCTGTAATGATGGGCCAGATACAGGCTGTCGGGATAAAAGACCCGAACGGTGCGAGATTGAACATCCTTGAGAAAAAAGATGAAATAATCAGGCGCGCAAATGAAGTTGATCCGATACTCGTAAAGTTCGGCGGCGGCGCAAAGGATGTGGAAGTCAGGGTGATTGATACACCTTCCGGGAAAATGCTCATCACGCACCTTGTTGTGGATTGCAGGGATGCCATGGGCGCAAATGCCGTGAATACGATGGCTGAAACTGTGGCGCCTTATATTGAGGAACTTACCGGAGGGCGCGTGTACCTAAGGATCATTTCAAATTTTGCAGATAAACGTTTGATGAGGGCAAAAGCGGTTTTCCCAAAAGAGATTATCGGAGGAGAAGAAGTTGTAGACGGTATTCTTGCAGCATATCATTTTGCGGCAGGCGACCCTTACAGGGCAGCAACCCACAACAAAGGTATCATGAACGGGGTTTCAGCAGCAGTGCTTGCTACAGGCAACGATACAAGGGCAATAGAAGCTGGAGCACATGTTTATGCATCACGAAGCGGAATTTACCGTCCCCTTTCGTGCTATGAGAAAAACGCAAACGGCGATCTTGTTGCAACAATAGAAATGCCAATGGCCGTAGGTCTTGTGGGCGGAGCAACGAAGACAAACCCTATAGCGCGCGCAGCTGTAAAGATCCTTGGCGTAAAGTCAGCTACAGAAATGGGAGAAGTATTTGCAGCCCTTGGTCTTGCCCAGAATTTCGCAGCAATGCGTGCACTTGCTACAGAAGGCATCCAGAGGGGTCATATGGGACTTCACTCAAGGAATGTAGCTATCCAGGCAGGTGCTACAGGCGATCTTGTTGATAAAATTGCGGAAATAATGGTCCGGGAAAAGAAAGTAAGGGCTGACAGGGCAAAGGAACTGCTGGATGAGATGATGAAATAAACATAACTCCTTGAGATTCGGGGCAATTACTTATTTATTTCTCAAAAACCTATTATCGACAAATGCCTACCATAAGTGAAAAGATACTCTCCCGTGCATCGGGTAAATCCGCAAAGGCTGGTGATTTCGTACTGGCTGACATAGATTATGCGATGGCTCATGATGGGACAAGCATCCTGGCTGTGAAGGCCTTCAAGGAAATGGGTGTAAAGAAAGTATGGAATCCGGATAGGATTATTATCCCATTTGACCACATAGCGCCAGCCAATAATGAAACTGCGGCAAAACTTCATAAAAGCACCAGACAGTGGATAAAAGAACATGGGATCACAAATTTCTTCGATGTAGGTGAAGGCATCTGTCATCAGGTCTTGCCTGAACAGGGTTTTGCCATGCCGGGAAAACTTATAATCGGGGCAGATTCACATTCATGCACTTACGGCGCCTTCGGAGCTTTTGCCACAGGTGTCGGGGCTACTGATATGGCTGAAATCTTTGCAAGCGGCAAGTTGTGGCTGCGTGTCCCGCAAACAATAAAGATCACGGTGGAAGGGAAACTCGCAAAAGGCGTATCAGCAAAGGACATGACACTTTTCATAATTAAGAATGTAGGCGCAGACGGTGCTAATTATAAAGCTATCGAATATTACGGCAGTGCCATCAGTGAATTATCAATGGCCGAACGCATGACCCTTTGCAATATGTCAATAGAGATGGGAGCAAAAACAGGCATCGTGCCTGCTGATGAAAAAACATTTGAATACCTTAAAGAACGGGCGCGTGATAAATTTGAGCCTGTTTATGCTGATAAGGATGCGAAATATTGCGAGGAATATAATTTTGATGCAGGAGATATTGAACCACAAATTGCAAAACCGCATGAGGTTGATAATGTATCAGGAGTTGGAACACTTCTGGGCACGCCGCTTGACCAGGTTTTCATAGGTTCATGCACGAACGGAAGATTTGAAGATTTAGAAGCTGTGGCAAAGATCCTTTCGGGCAAAAAGGTAAAAGTCAGGACAATTGTGCTTCCTGCATCACGTTCTGTCCTGATAAAAGCAACAGAATCCGGTATAATTTCAACGCTTCTTAAAGCCGGCGCCATTATTGCGCCACCCGGATGCGGACCGTGTCTTGGCGCCCATATGGGTGTAATATGCGAGGGCGAAACATGCCTCTCCACATCCAACCGCAATTTCAAGGGCAGGATGGGGGCTGGAGGGCTGATATACCTTTCATCACCGGAAACAGCGGCGGCAAGCGCGCTTAAAGGGGCGATTGCAGACCCGAGAGATGTTGGATCTAATTGATTTGATATTGAAGGATGACCTGGGGTTCAGGAAGCTTCTATATGTTGATTCGGAGCAGCTGCAGGTTCCATGTCCATGTGCACGATGAGTGCGTGCAGAAATTGGTCAATCCTGAACGCAGGGAGATCGCATACTTTTTCGGTCATTACAAGACAAAGCGCAGAAGAAAGATTATCAATCCAAACTGGGTGGAAATAGACCTAGTTGTGACTAACTACCGACTTACAAGGCTTATCAGATTGCCGGGGAGCCCTTAATGTAAAGCCAGAATATGTCATGGAAAACATTCGTAGTTGGAACACTGGAGATCGTACCAGGTTTGTCTAAAGAGAAGAAAGCGAAGATCGTTGACGAATTCGAAGAAGTTCTGGAGACCCGCCCTATCATATTGCCCCTATCGATTCGTAAGTTTCATCAATTAGAAAAATGAATCAGTGGTGTCAAATTCACTATGCATAAGCTTATAGTCACACTTGCATTCAAATTATAGTACATCAAGACTGTATAGTCGTTAATTTTGCAATTCTATATGCTTCAACAATAATATATATATATTAAATATTAAATATGCAATCAGTATCAAGAATGCGAATATCGCAATATACATATTCTTATTTTCATATAATAAACCTAAAGCCATAGTTGGGACAACTATCGATA
>JBAQLI010000050.1:0-3490 GCA_049301735.1 Candidatus Methanoperedens sp. | reverse complement strand
GGGAAATATATCTATGAAACATTAAAATTGATACCGGAAAAACCAGATCCAATTTTAATTCAGCAAATGTTTGCAGAAATAACGAAAATAGGTAGTATTAATGCTCCTTAATGGCGAAGGTATTGTTGATATAATTCTATTTTTATAGTATCATTTTTAAGCTCTTTTATTTTCTTTACAATCCTGTCTGTAGCATTGTTCCGACCGTCACTGATTACACCGCTTGAAATAAATAAAATTTGTTTCGTACCTGTGGAGTTATGTAATATTCTTCTTGCCTCTTCAAAGCCTTGGTCTCCATTATTATAGGCAGCATCGGCATACTTTCCAGTTAAATTATGAACAAAATCTTCAAGGATACTTTTGTTCTCTGGATTGTCCATACGATAAAGTTCAGTGCTCTTGATAAATCCTCCATAAACTACAATAGAAACATTGCTGTCATTTTCAACATTTTGAATAGAATGGATTGCATGAGATTGAATATATTCTCTGAAACCGATACTGCTACCCGAATAATCCAATAGGATCACCAGATTATCCTCTAAAGGTAATGTCGTATTTGTCTCAATTTCAGCGGAAGCAGTGATTGATAATATTAGGGTCAAAGATAAAATTAAGCATACTGAATACGAGACGAACTTCGGATTTGTATTATGAAGGAACATTATGTTTACAAAACAGACAAATTCCTTATTTTTTAATTTATCTTCCATGGTTCATCATCACTGTCAAAATGTATCATTCACTATTTAATTTTGTTTACAAAAATAAAGTTAATATGATTAATACTATTAATAAGATTAATATGATAAAAAAACAAACTGAAGCGATATATGGCACAAAACTTAAGAATTCACATATCCCCAGTAGGGTTCGAATTTAAACGTGTTACAGAGCCTCTGATTAGAATGCAGGCTGATAAGGTTTATTTAGTATCATACCAAAAAAATGATTCTGGCCACCCATTCCTTGAAATGATAAAACAAGAACTCGGCAATAATTACAAACATATTAAGATTATGGAAGTTTTCGTTGACATTTGGGACCTATATCAATGTATTGAAAAGTTCAGAGAAATCATTCATGAGGAAAAGGGTAATCACATTTACTTCAATGTTTCTACTGGTACAAAGATTACTTCCATTGCTGGCATGCTTTCATGCATGTTATGGGATGCTAGTCCCTATTATGCGAACCTGGATTACTTGGCCAGAGAAAATAAAATAACTATTCCTTCAGAACACATCGCAGAGATTGAATCTTTACCTGTGTATGATATCAATAAACCAAAGTTCGAAGTTATGCTGGTTCTTGATCTGCTTAAATCTGCTGATGGAAAGATGAAGAAATCTCATCTCATCTCCAAACTCGAAGAAAAAGGAATAATTAGGTTAAAAGATGAAACAAAAAAGGAATTAACAAAGTCTGCAAAACACAGCCAGCTAAAAGCAATATTAGATCCTATGGAGTCTGATTGGAATTATATCAGAGTTGAAGCGAGCGGAAGAAGAAGTGAAGTTTTCTTAACAGAACAGGGACGGAATGCTCTGAAAATTTTTGGAGTTCATCAAAATAAAATAGCTATTATTAAATAATTTAATTAAGCCCTTCCTACGTTTTTCCTTCAGCAGATTGTCATAAACGCTACTCTTGCGGCAGTTGAAGATAATGAATAGGGGGATGGACAAGGCGCGGGAAAGGGCGCATTAAGTTTTAAGTGACTTGCAAAAAAAGGTTAAATGGACAACCAGAACAAGGGCCAGCTGAGGCCAAGAAGCATGTGGCATGAAATGAAGCCTGCCTTCTGACAACAATTGTACGAATTTAATCATTCGGGACAACCGATATAGTAAAATACCTTAGCATTTGTTGCAACTTCCACGTTTTTTGATATATATTTGAATGCTTTTATAGCATTCTTCACATAACGCCCATGGGGTTTCGCTCTTATCAACGATGGATTTCCAAGAATCAAATACTATTTCCATGAGGTCATCAGGATTTTCCTCACCCTCCTCTTTGAGCATTTTCTCAGTGGCTTTCAGCATTTGCTCAGGCTTGAAACCATTCCTTATCGCAATTGTAATTGATTCTGGGGACTCGATGTGTTTAACATCCTTCATTTTTCCGAGTGGTTTTGAACATATATCGCATTCCACCGGGGCACTTTCGTCCCTGCACGACATCTGCATAGTGGTTTCCAATATGTTCAACCCATCTTCTCCCATTTCAACAAGAAGTGTTTCTGAAGGAACTTCGATTCGGGTCATTATTATATCCTCTTGTCCTCTTTGCTCTATTTAGTTTTGTATCAACCATTATTATGAACATGGACAAGCATTTTCAGTAAAAAGTACGGGGAATTATCAAAAAAACATAACGAAGTTAGATTTAAATATTTTTCTACCCATTAGTGAATAATGAAAATGCATGACTCCACTTCTTCTCCATTCGCCGTTATTTATCCCCTCCCATCACACCTCGCTTTCCGAATCCTTCAAGACAAAAAATCTGTTTTCGTTAAATATCCCACGCATGAGATGATCTCTCCAAAACTCGCATCCTGCAAAAAGCTCCTATTTTACATATCCGGCTCGAACAAAGAGATTGCAGGCGAGGCTGAGATCACATCCATCCGCCTGATGACCATATCAGAAGTTGTTTTAGCACACAGCAGCAACCTTTTCTTAACAGAGGAGGAGCTGCGGGAATATTCAAACGGCAGGGATAGCAAGAAGATGATGGTGTTTGAGCTAAGCAGGATAACACGATATCCAGAGCCTAAGAGCTTGGGGCATGGGATAACGATGATTGGGGAATACAGTTCAGAGGGGGAATATGAAGCACTGGTTGATGACACAATTTGACGATTTCTGTTTTCATTAGTGTCATGCCAACTATTATGGTTGGAGGGTATGCGTCCATGCATATGTGGTTCAAAACTTGATTTCTTATACAATTTAAACCAATTAATTTATCATACATATAATCTATTAAAGGTAGAGGGTATCATATGAACACACTGAAGGAAGCCTTTGAGTCTGGAAAGTTAGTTCCATATAATGACATTTTGACAGGAAAAATTACTGAAAACTCTTTTGCGGTTGGTTTTTATGCTGTATTAAATGGAACGGCTGATAAAATTTACAATGACCCTGCCACTTATTTTAATTTGACGCACATGACTAAAAATCTAAGGGGGATTTTTAATGACGTCTTAACAAGAGTTTCAAAAGGCGGAGCAAGACCACTTTTGGTAATTGACACAACTTTCGGTGGTGGAAAAACTCATACACTTGTTGGTTTATACCATTTATTCAAACATTCAAGTATCGCGAAATCAAATAAAAATATTCAATCCATAGAGATTGTCGGAAAAGTCCTCTAACTTTAAAAAATTTTAATTATTGTTAAGACAAACTGTTCTGAATATTTTATCCAATAAACATTATGTAGCGAAGCATTTATATATCTTTAGAGTTATTTA
>JBAQLI010000049.1:0-6083 GCA_049301735.1 Candidatus Methanoperedens sp. | reverse complement strand
TTCAAAACATTTCTCTTCAGAAGGCATAAAATCTGATATTGCTAACTCCCCTTTAATCATACATGTTATATATTTATTGAATCTGGTTCTAATAACTTACGTAGCAACGATTTGCTTTAGATGAGCGGAACTTTCTTAGTCTTTCACTTTCTGCTGTATCAACTTTTCCAGCCGTTTTAGACTGTCCTTTTGAACTAGCCATTCAATACACCTCCTAACTGATAATATATTTAATACAAGTTAAATCTTTCTCTGAAATATTCGTTAATGGTTTTTGGAAATGGACATCCATTCTGATAAGGATATTGAGCCTTGACCGGACTGACACCCTTGAGCCGATTCATAGCTGATTGATACCACGAACTTATTCCATGAATGTCGTCCACAAGCCAAGATATACTCTCTTACGAGAGTTATAATGGACCCGGCGGGATTCGAACCCGCGGCCTTTGCGTTGCGAACGCAACGATCTACCCCTGATCTACAGGCCCGAAAAATAGAGAAATGGGTTTTTCTACATCCTGCCCAGTTCTTCAACTGAAACGCTTTCTACACCGTTGACTTTGCTGAATACTTCTTCGACTTTCTCAGTTCCGCCTTCGATATCGCCGACTTTTACAACTACCATTAAGGCTTTCAAGCCGAATGCGACAGGTTCTTCTGAGAATCCGTGAATTCGCGCTCCTTTTGGGATAGCTTTTGTCAGGGCGTCTTTGAGCGTATTAAGATCAACATCCATGCCCGAAGGCATTACTCTTATTTTTGCTGCTACTTCTCCCATTATCCTCACGGCCCTTCGAATCCGCATACAGGGCATTTATATGAATTGCTCTGGTGCCTGCAGGCTGTGCATCTTCCGATCTCATTACCGCATTGCGGGCATGGGAATCGTGCATAACCACGTTCAATAAGATTAACTCCGCATGAAACACAAATTGTTGCTTTTTCTTTTCTTGGCATAATATTCTCCTTATGTTGGGACTTCCATACACATCCGAAAGCTATTAAATTTAACGTAAAGAAATCCAAGGGTTAAATTCTTGTTCCTTTTTTTATTAATCTGATAGGTATAAAATACAACAGACAGACTTAAACATATCTCTTGAGAACGATACTCTGAACACAATGCAGGTTGCACTTATGAACTCTACATGGGAGGAAAGAGTTTTATTTACTTCTGAAGAGAGAAGAGACTGGCGATAACCTTAAATTGAATTTTTGCTATAAGGAGGATAATATTACCGTACCTTACAGAGCTCTTCATCTGTGGGTGACTGTGTCTTCAACCTGAGATACTCTGACTCGATGCGCTTAGCGATCTTTTCCCAGCTATGATTCTCGATCACGTATTGGCGCGCATTTTTTCCGAGTTCCATTTGCATTTGCTCGTCGCAGAGCAATGCTGCTATCGCTTCTCCGAGGTGCGTGGCATCTGTCAGCAGGCCATTCTTTCCATTTATGATCTCTGCAAGTCCCCAGGCGCCGGTTGCGACCACGGGTTTACCCATTGCCATTGATTCAAGCATAAAGATGCTTGATGCTTCCACAATGCTTGGGACTACAGTGATATCTGCAAGGGCAATGTATCTTGCAATATCATTATTGGGGATAGCGCCCAGGAAATTTACACTATTTTTTATTCCCAGTTTTTCAACAAGATGGATCAGATCAGATCTTTCGGGACCATCTCCGATAATAAGAAGTTTACATTCTACCTGATCTAATATTTGAGGCATGGCACGCATCAGATTATCTACTCCATTTTTTTTTACAAGCCTTCTCGCTGTGAGAATTACGGGGCATGCGATTTTTTTCTCAACTGTGATCTTTGCCGGATCAAATCTGTTGCTATCAACTCCATTCAGGATCACCCTGATCTTATCAGGATTCACACCCCATTTAAGCACCTGTTCTGCAAAATAATGACAGGCATGTATTTGCAGATCGGAAATGTGCGCCAGATGGGGGGCAAGAATTTTTTCACCCATCTTATAGAATGCGGCGGTTAAGGGATCTGCAAGCTCGTTCCATGCAGGATAATATGATCCGTGTATGGTGTTCACGGCAATTCCATGATGCTTTCTTGCAAGAATATTTGCGGCTATTCCACTTGTGTAGACGTGTCCATGATAAATGTCATATTTTTCTTTTTGCATGGAAAGAAGCACTGGAAGAAAAACTGCCTGCCTGGCAAGAGACAATCCGGGAAGTGATCGCGTCGCCCGCACGATGCCAGAGCGATCGATATTTATGAACCGTACTCCTTCCCGGATCTTTTCGCCAACCACACCGTCAGCACCTGAAATAACTGTTACTTCATGCCCAAGCAGGGCAAGATGGCGGGAGAGTTCATAAATAGCTACCTCTATACCGCCTATGCGGTGGAGGGGGTCAAGATCGTATATCTGCAGTATCCTCATATATCTGCCTCATTGTCAACGTATTTCCTGCGCATCCAAGGATTCTCTCCAGAAGTTCTCTCCTGTATAGAAGTTCGCAGGATGGATGAATGTATAATATGAAATGATCTTTATTGCAGAGTTCCCTTATATTTCCAAGTATTTTTTCATTATCATATTGAAGTTCGCAGGGCGATGGAATAGTGACCGGCAGTTGGAGCCTATCGAATTTCTTATCACCGGCTTCGGGATAAAAGGGATGAAAGCCATAGAAATCGCTTGAATAATCAAAGTCAAAATCATCAAGCGCAAGAAGATATTCTTTACTTGTGGCGAAGCCGGGTGATGAAAAAGACCGGGGGAGAATGCCGAATTCTTTTTCGAAGGATTTGCATCCAGTTTCGATCATATTGGAGATCTCTGCTCTGTTTTTTTTTTGAAGAAAATTCATCCATTCGTAATGCCTGTATCCATGAAGACCAATTTCATGACCTGAATTTATCAGACTCTTAAGAGATGGATGCGATTCCACGTTGCGTCGTATCATACTCTGGAAAAATCCGGGGATGTATCTTCTTATCGGGATTTTCAGGAAATTTTTTCCAGTATAGTGTGAAATATTTCTCAGTGTTTGATCCGGACCTGTGGTTATGAAAAATGTAGCTTTTGAATCATATTTTTCAAGGAGAAGAAGAAGTTCAGGTACTGCCAGGGCGTCAGCGATGCTGTCAATATCAACTCTTAGCCCCATGGTCATGAGAACCAGCCTGCTATTAAAGGATACAGGTATGGGAATACGGATACCAGCATTACGTTATTGACAGCATGCATACTGATGGGGCCTGCCAGACTATTTGTCCTGTAGTAGAAGTAACCCAGGAATAAACCTGCGGCAGTGGTGAAAGCGATTTCAAGTGGGGAGCGCCAGCTCAAGTGCATGATACCAAAGAGCACACCCTGTCCAATGAGTGCGCTTTTCCATCCGAAGATATTTTTTAGATCATTGAATATAAGTCCCCTGAAAAGCAGTTCTTCTGCAAGTCCTACGAAGAACAACATATATATTGTATCCCGCAGGAGATATTTTGCTTCGAAAAAAGGGGAAGGAGGGCCTGGTGTAAGGACCATATATTCTATGAATCCTGATGGTATCGCAAACAGGAGTCCAATGAGTGCATATTTTAATATCTTGTGCTTCGTGAAGCCAATGTTACGAAAGTCTATATCGTGTTCTTTCATATGCCAGAAGCAAAGAGCAAGGATAACAGAATACACTGCCGGGATCATATACTGCTGGTTTATGAAGAACCAGGGCAGCGATGAGGTAAATAGCACATAAAGGGGTATTAGAGCAAGGGATTCAGCCGATCTGATGTACTCCCCTTTCATGGCAACTATTGATATGACGATATAAATGGAAAGTGTGATTAAAAGCGAGAGAATTATTCCATAGGAAACATCCTTGTAAGCAAATATATACTGGGAGGTAGTGATAGCGATGAATATGATAATAATGAAGGCGATGAAGCTAGTTGAACCGAACTTGAGTTTCCCGGTTAAATAATTGGACATGGTGTTACTCTAATCATAATAATTACCTTTATAAAACTAACCGATTAAAGTTTTGACATTATAATGATACGCGTTATTATTATATATCTCTTCCGATACTTTTAAGTAGTTTCGCCTATTAGTGCGATTAATTATCAACAGTCCAAGTTGATAGGTGATGTGTACATTTATAGGTGGTATGGTATGAGTAATAATATTATAAAAACAAACGGGCTCTTATACAAATCATTAATGTTATGGTTTATAATTCTTATTCTTGCAAGTTTCGCGGCCAGTCTCCAGACAAAATTCGACAACGTAGGGATCCAGGTTACACCTGAAGTGTTGAGGAAAGGAGACCCTGTTATGGTTACATTCTTTATTAATAATCCTTCAGATAAAGTGGCAGGTACAGATTACACTTTATTCGCCAATGGAAATGCCCTGATGAGCGGAAGGACTGAGCTTTCACCCAACTCGGGAAGACAGTTCCAGTATGTGTATAACAATCCGCTGAAACTTGGAGAACAGGTCACATTCTCGGCAATAACGGAGTCAGGGGATGAGGTAAACCAGGATTCAGTATCTGTCCCTTCAGTCCCACCAGAGGTCTGGAGCAGCTTTGTGTCCTTTGCCTCCTTTTCAACATCGGTTATGAGTTCATCATCAGCCATAAGTTCGATGTCCATGAGCTCCATGGCTTATTATGATAATTCATTCGGCACGAACAAAGCTCTCAACGCAGGACTGATCTTTAGCATAGTGCTGATCATATTATTGATCTATATGGAACTCTCAGAACCTCTCCTTGCACAAAAGGAGATGCGTATCATAGGAAACTTGCGCATCAGGTTCAGCAGGCTTTCCAGCATTCTTTTCATAATATTTGTGGGTATGGTATTCACACAGGTCGCTTTTATCATAGGGAGCTAAGAAAATGAAAATCATATCCCTTCTGATAATTGCATTATTCACGATGATCCTGGTGGCAAATGGAGCTGCAGCAAATCAATTTGTCTTCACGGAAGGAGTACCCCAAATCCTGGATGCCGGGGTATTGTCAACAAAAATAACCGTAGAGAGGCAGACAGATAGCGGAATACCGATTACTTCCCCTGCTCTGTATAATATAATTTTATCGACCTCATCAACAGGCGGAAGGTTTTATTCAAATGCAGCAGGCACAATTATAATTACTCGTATTAGCATACCTAATGGTGCAAGTAACGCCAGCTTTTATTACCGGGATTCGACTGGGGGAACCCCAACATTGAAGGCATCGTATACTGGCTGGACACCCGCTACTACAACTTTCACCATCAGTCCGAACAAGTTAGTGTTCACTGAAGGAGCATCCCAAACCCTGGATGGTGGGGTAATGTCCACAAAAATAACCGTTGAGAGGCAGATGAACAGCGGAGCATCGATTACTTCCCCTGCTCTGTATAATATAACATTGTCAACTTCATCACTTGGCGGAAGGTTCTATTCAGATGCTGCCGGCACAATTCGAATATATCGTGTCAATATAGCTAATGGTGCCAGCACTGCCAGCTTCTATTACCGGGATTCGACCGGGGGAACCCCAACCTTGAAGGCATCGTACACTGGTTGGACACCCGCTACTACACTTTTCACTATCAAAACCAATAAATTAGTGTTCACTGAAGGAGCAGCCCAAAATTTGGATGCCGGGGAATTGTCAACAAAAATAACTATAGAGAGGCAGACGGCCAGCGGAACAGCGATTACTTCCCCTGCTCTATATTATATAATATTGTCAACTTCATCACCTGGCGGAAGGTTCTATTCAGATGCTGCCGGCACAACTCGAATATATCGTGTCAATATAGCTAATGGTGCCAGCGCTGCCAGCTTCTATTATCGGGATTCGGCTGGAGGAACACCAACCTTGAAGGCATCTTATACAGGCTGGATACCTGCTACTACAACGTTCACCATCAGTCCAAATAAGTTTGTTTTCATGGCAGGAGCAACCCAAACCCTGGATGCCGGTGAAGTGTCACAGCAAATAACTATAGAGAGGCAGACGGCCAGCGGAACAGCGATTACTTCCCCTGCTCTATATTATATAACATTGTCAACTTCATCACCTGGCGGAAGGTTCTATTC
>JBAQLI010000048.1:0-14246 GCA_049301735.1 Candidatus Methanoperedens sp. | reverse complement strand
GCTCGTTTTACCTGGTTGATCCTTGGAATGGGCATAGCAGTGGGCGGCGTCTGGGCATACCTTGTGCTGGGATGGGGCGGGTTCTGGGCATGGGACCCCGTTGAAACAGCATCATTCATACCCTGGTTAACGCTTACAGGCTTTCTGCATGCTGCGGCTCTTCACAGGAAGGACAAAACTACATTTTCAATAGCTGCTCCCATACTTGCTGCGGTCTCATTCATCCTTGTTCTTTATGCTGCTATCGTTGTTCGAAGCGGGCTTTTTAATTCAGTTCATGCTTTCGGGGACGCTTCCACAGGAACCCTTCTCATATTATCTATAGTAATTACATCAATCGTTTCCATCATCCTTGGCATGCGGCGTTACCTTGAGAATCCTGATAAAGTGGAGGAAGACCGTGGGTTCTGGAACAAGACGAATATTTTCTATGTTTCCCTGCTTTTGTTCGTACTACTGGCATTCATATCTTTCTGGGGCATTACATTCCCGGCTTTTATCCAGCTTACGCAGGGTCTTAAAGTGGGAGTAGCCTCAGATACTAAGAATTTCTTTAACGTCTGGAGTTATCCTTTCACGATAATCCTATTGCTTGCGCTTGGTTTCTGTTTGAATTATAATGAAAAGAAAAAGGAAGAACAGAAAAGGACATTGTACTTGGTAATTGTTTTGACAATAATTACAATGTTCGCTCGAACTGAGAACTTTTATGTACTTGACCATAGCAGTCCCTTCTGGGTAAGGGAGCCGGCTTTCTATAAATTAATCGGCAATATCTCGGTTGTATCTCTTTTCCCATCAATGATATATGCAACATGGGCAATAATAAAACGCAGTTTTGATTATTTGCGGATCAAAAGCATAAGACCAAAGATAAAAGGGATTGGTATAGCGATAGTTCACTTTGGCGTTATATTTATTCTTTTTGGAGCAGTCATTAGCTCAAATTTCACCGAGAAAATTGAGGGGATAAATATACCTCTTTCGGCAAAAGGAGAAAGGGTAGATATCGGGCATGGTTATGATATTAAGGTAATTGATTTTACAACACGCAGCCTTTCCGGCGATGCGCCAACAGGTGGATTAAAGATTTCAGAAATATGGGTAAGTCCTGGGAATTATGTAAATAAACCTATTGAAGTTAGCGGCAAAGTCAAAGATGTCGTCAATGTCAAGACTTCACCGTCTTTTACTACATATATAGAAATATATGATGGGTCAGGCAGCCTGTGGGCTGTAGCGCAGGCGGAAAGTCCTCTGGATATACAGATAGGTGAGGAACTTACCGTGAATGGTTTCATGATGACAAATTTCAGGAGTAACTCAACGGGCAAGATATATGATCTCATCATATTCTCAAATCCAGAAGAAATCACCAATGCACTTTCCTCAGGCAAATATAAAGTCCAGAGCGTAGAACTTGAAGTTTATAAGGATCAAATGAAAATCGGAAGCGGAATCGCCGAGTACCTGGAATCAGACGGTGGAAGCGGAACCTTCCCCCTTGTAGACAGCAGCATAACAGGAACGGATGTTTATGTTATTTTCCAGGGTATTGGTGGTGGGGTGATCCCCCTTACTCTCCGGATCATACCTGCAGTGAATTTTGCATGGATCGGCATAGTACTCTTCGCGATTGGAATAATCCTGATAATAGCAGTGAAATCAAGACCAAAAGACGGATAAATAGTACTTCCACAGGATAACCCTATTTAAATCCATCTTCTGGACCGTGTCTGATTCCTGCTATTAATCCAGTTAATAAAAGCAGAGGTGTAGTTGAAGCAAATCCCAAAACCATTAGATAATACCTCCGTTTTAATTAGCACAATTTTATGAAATGTTGCCAATTAATGTTACAAATTTAAAATTATGTAACACTAATCTGTATTAAATAGATTGCGGTATAAATTTGTAAAACAAAAGTCTTATAAAGAACGTCCTACAAACAGAAAACCATGCCAATAGACCCAGTCTGCTGGATGCATGTTGATAGAACTGCAGAACATACATCCGCTGATTATCTTGGCGTAAAAAGCCGAATGAAGATGCCTGAATAGTGTAAATAATTCCTGGAAAAATAGTGATTCTTTTTCAAGAATCGTTTCTTAATATGCGGAATCCCTTCAGGCATAGAATGCTGGATTTCCGGACTATATCATAAAATCTTCCACTATTTTCGTTTTAATTGATATGCAAGACCAGTGCCTATCAATCCAAATATAATCTCAAATCCCGGTGTTGCAGGTGTTGATGCAGGTGTTTTTGCTTCCGAAGCGCCGGTAGGCGTTGGTGTTGCCTCTTCTTCGACTGCAATATCCACCACATGCTCAGAGAAGTTTGCTATATACATCATTGCCTCCATACGGTTTCCGCCATACATGGTCAGCCAGAAGGAGGACTCCCTTGCTGTATATAAATCATCAGCCGTCATTACCTGCCTCATCGGTTTGTTGTCAAGATAGAAATTCACTTTCTGTCTTTGATTCCACATAAGAGAGCTGTTATCCAGGTTCATCATGATAAATTTACCAGAAGGATCTGTTGAATTAATATTCATCGTCATACGGTTTCTATCCATTGATTTTATCATAACATTCATATTCTCTGAATAGTTAACAATAGAATATTTATCAGATAATCCTATTGAGACTTCTGCTCCTGCTCTATTTCTCATCATTTCTCCCATGAACTTTTGATTCATGCCATCAATCGGCATATTCACAGGTACAGCCCTGAAAATAGCATTCCCTCTGCTTAAATCGATTCTGACTTCTCCTCCTGTAATGTCTACAGATGTAGCATTCGTTGATGCAATAAATGCAGTCAGATTGCCAGCTTCTATTTTCACTACGTTATCCTCTTTTGAAGCTTTTACACCATCAGCAAGGTCAAAAGTGATAGTTGTAGCTGCTTTTGTTTGGATGTTGATCACAGCAGCAGGATTATCATGCAATTGCATTATCACAGAGCCATCTTTGTTTATAATTCTTGTCAGCGCACCCAATGTTGCTGAATCTTTAAAATTAAAATTGGAGATTTTTATAGAATCAAACACTGTAATGCCTGAAATACCGTAATCCATTACAACTCCTGTGTTATTATCCACAGAAAAAGTCACATAGTTTCCATAGCTGTTCCCCCCGCTGTGCATAAATCCCATTCCCATCATGCCCTGCTGGCTTCGCATTTCCTGCCCTCTATTCATCATATCGCTTGCTTTTCCGCCCATCATGCCTCCGCCCGTCACGCCATTGCCCATCATGCCCCCACCCACCTGTCCAAAAACAGGCAGAGCCAGTAATGTAATTGCAAGCAGAGACATTATTACTTTTATTAGTCGGTTCATATTAATTCTCCTTAATTTTATAAAGATACTTGAAGTTAATACTCATTTTTAGCATAAATCCATTTCGATGGTTGATTATCAAACCAATGTGTCATTTATAGAAAAGGCTCCATCATCGATGGAAAAAGTTAATATCTGTGACGAAGGAAAAGATATTTGTCAAAATCAAATAGAATATCAAACCATCTTATTCAAATAAAAAGCGAGGTGCAATATGGAAAAAATGGTCCTTGATATCGCTGGAATGCGCTGCGGTGCATGTGCCGTGGGCATCGAGCTCACGCTTGCCAAAAAGAAGGGAATCAAGAGCGCGAAGGTTTCTTTGAATGAAAGAATGGCTACAATAGAGTATGATTCAGCAATAATGACACCGTCAGATATCGCAAAGACTGTGAACGATCTCGGATATATTGCAACAGCAAGAAGGTAAAAAAGATAGAAAGAGAGTTCTTCAAAGTGATTGGGTCTCAAACTTCTTTTACTCATATTTTAAGGCAAAAATTAGCTTAACTTTGTCAGATTAGCCTATCATTAATATAAATCTTTTTTGATTATCCTAATTATTTATATTCTAAAATACAACATTTATATCGGTTATATGGGGGATTCGCATGAATTCTTTGAGCTTGTGCGAAAGGGATATAAATACAAAAGAATTAAACAAATTTCACCAGAAAGGGGTAACATGACAAGTTATGCCAAGAATGTAAAAGGGAGCAACAATCAGAAATTCCAGCATTTCATTTCTGATTCCCAATGGGACACAGAACCCATAATTGATCAGATCCAGGAAGATGTTACAGATTTGATCGGGAATAAAATCAATGGTTCGATTCACATTGATGAATCAGGTTTCAAGAAATATGGAAAGGATTCTGTTGGTGTAAAACGACAATATTTGGTTCGTCTTGGAAAAGTGGAAAAGACCCGATCCGGCGGTATAAATGTGGAGTTCCTGAAGATGGGGAACAGCCACTGCTGCTACAGGAATTAGCTGGACAATTGGAACCAACCATGTATTCTCGTGTTTTTCTGAGAGACACTGAGCGTAAAGAGCTATGGAGTATGCTGGCATGCTTGCGGGTTTTTCCAGTAAGGGATGGATTGCCAGGAGCTGAAACATGGCTTATTATCCGCAAGGATGAAGGTGAAAATAAAACGAAATATCAATTTTCGAATGCACCTTATGATACCAGTATCGAGAGACTCGGTCAAATGTCTTGTAGTCGTTACTGGATAGAACGAGCTCTGGAAGATGGAAAAGGGGAAGCTGGGTTGGCAGATAATCAGGTTCGTGGCTGGACGGGATGGCATCACCATATGGTAATGACATTGCTGGCAATGTTGTTCATTCTGCAAATGGTGGTTAAATGGTGAAGGAAAGCCGAATCGATGTCGGTGCAGGATGTCAAAGAAATTCTCGAAGTGATATTGCCACGAAAAAAGATCACTGAAAGAGAAATCCTGGCAATTATTTGATAAGAAATGTGAATTTGCTGCCTCATTTCATCGGCATGATCTATTGAATAACTGGAGCGAGTCCTCTGAATCACGAATATCGAGCTATTGTTCGACCAATATACCCATTTCCCGCTTAAAACTCTCCGTTACGCTTTGTACACATATAAGTTGCTTTGGTATTAGTTTTTTTATTCCTATATCCAGGTAACTTGTCACCTTTTGCAATGCACATAAATAGAATAGCGTAGAAAAAAAGAAGCACTATAAAGTAGTCTTTTAAGATGTGAAAGGGAGTAAAAATATATTGGTTGTAAAGAATATGATACGTAATCTTATATATCCATATAAATATATGAACCCCCATGGACACCTCGCTGCTTCACAAGGAAAATGCACCGGGAAATTACAAATGTGCAATATTGACCATAAGTACATCCCGATACGAAAAATATGGGAAAACAGATCGCCCTGAGCGCGCAGAGGACGTATCCGGAAAACTTATCTGGGGAATGCTGCAGGTCAAGGGCAGCAGAATAGTGAATTATGAATTGATCCCTGATAACATCGAAATGATAAGGGATGCCTTCAAAAAGAACTTATATTCAGATGCCGATGTGATAATATCAAGTGGTGGAACAGGTCTTTCCCCGACTGATGTGACTATTGAAGCGGTGACACCGTTCATCGAAAAAGAAATGCCTGGCTTCGGGGAGCTATTCAGGCTCAAAAGCTTAGACCAGGTAGGGAATTCTATAATGCTTACAAGGGCGATCGCAGGTGTTGCTCGCGAAAAAGTCATATTTTGCCTTCCGGGATCGCCAAATGCTGTAAAACTTGCACTTGAACTCATCCTGCCTGAGATGGGACACATCCTGAAACATTTAAAGGGACAATAAATGGAATATAAGTGGAAAGCAATGGGTGTGGTCTGGATAGGCATCTTCATGGCTACTCTTGATGGAAGCATAGTGAATGTCGCTCTTCCAACGCTCACAACATTCTTCAACACAGATATTACAACTATAGAATGGGTCGTGATGGCGTATCTTTTGACCATAACAAGCCTTCTTCTTAGCCTTGGCAGGATTTCGGATATGGTGGGCAGGAAAATCATTTTTTCAGGAGGACTGGCACTATTCACGATCGGCTCAGGGTTATGCGCGATATCAGCAACAGAAGGACAGCTTATTCTTTTCAGGGTAATCCAGGGTATCGGGGCAGCATTGTTGATGGCGACAGGAGTTGCAATAGTAACTCACGCATTTCCTCCGCGTGAAAGGGGAAAAGCCATGGGATTAATTGGAACGGTTGTTTCAATTGGTTCAATGGTAGGTCCGGTGATGGGTGGTTTCCTGATCCAGAGGGTTGGATGGCAATCGATTTTTTACATAAATTTACCTGTCGGTATAATCGGGACTGTGATGGCTCTAAAAATTCTTCAAAAAGATGAGACTACTAATAAAGGCCAGACATTTGATATTCCCGGCGGACTTACACTATTTATCAGTTTGATATCATTACTCCTTGCCTTAAGCCAAGGCCAGGAAAAGGGTTGGGGATCAGATTTCATTATATCCTTATTTATATCATCCATTGTATTTTTCATAATATTTGTCAGGATTGAAACCACAGCAAAACAGCCAGTGCTTGATCTTGGGCATTTCAAGAACAGGCAATTTGCAGCTGCGAACATCAGTGCTCTTATAAGTTTCATGGCAATGTTCAGTGTCATACTTTTGATGCCATTTTATTTACAGGATGAACTCGGATATTCAACAGAGAAAATGGGATTTGTTTTCATGGCAGTTCCGCTTGTAATGTCTGTTGTCTCGCCTCTTAGCGGCTGGTTATCTGATCGGACAAATTCGTATTTCTTGAGTTCACTCGGTATCGGTATCGCAGCATTATCTATCCTTTCAATGGGTTACTTGACACTTGATTCAAGCTTCACCGATGTAGCTCTTCGCCTTTCTTTCCTCGGTCTTGGCATGGGGCTTTTCCAACCCCCGAACAATAGCATAATCATGGGTTCGCTTCCAAAAGAACAGTTGGGTATTGCATCAGGGGTAATGGGAACTATGAGGAATATGGGTATGGTCATAGGCGTGGCTGTTTCAGGGGCAGTATTCTCAAACAGGTTTGTCTTCTATGGGAACAATGAGGGTTCGTTCTTACCTGCTTTCAGGGATGCATATATCGTTTCTGCCATTATTTGCGGGATTGCGGTGCTTGTATCACTTGTGCGCAGCAATCGAAAATAGGATAACTATCTGGCAGACCTGTGTTTCTGTGATTTGAGAATTAACACATATGCGCAGACCATCAGTCCGCCGATAGCAATTAATATAAGTAATATCGTAGAAGAGTATTCATATAAATAAATCGCAATACTTGTTCCTATTACCATGGCTATTGGCAGTAAAAAACTAAGAATTGTTACACTTTTTGATACCATATTCAGTCTCTATTATAATTGTAATTGTTTCTCAATGATAAAACAAACGTTGTGAAGAATAGTGTGATATTAATTTTTCAATCTTCCCCCTAATAACTACCATTTTGAGATTTTATATGCCTGTATTAGTTAATTTTTAAAACAAAACAAAAATATACAAAATTTAACAATTATAAGTTATATTATTTATTTATATTGTATTTATGGTAAAAATCTATTTTAAAATACTATATATATTCTTCACACAAAAAACTATTCACACATTTTTCACAACTCCGTTTATATTCAGGTGAACCATTTATTGGTTTAGCGCTATCAGGACGTTTTTATGTCAATAAGAAAAAATATCTCATTAGAAAAAGGGCATTTAAGAAAACTGGAGCCACTTGTCCTTAAACATAAAGGGAATTTTAGCGCGGCGATGCGTGAAATAATAGATCTTATTGACACGATGACCAGGGATCCTGAAGCCATTAATAACCTCATAGATGGATTGAAAACAGACTACAATTTGACTGAAAACGTCATTTTCTGGCTGATCAAACAGGCACGAGGAAGGATTATCGATCCGGAGCATCTTAACAGTATTATTGACCCTGTAAAGATAGTGATGCTTTCTGACCTTGAAAAGTATATGGGTGAAATGACAAATGGAGCAAGCTGGCAGACAAATATAAGAATAGAAGATTATGACGATAATGTAAATCCATCATATCTAACACTCACACTTTCAGGAAATAGTAATTATAAACTTGAATTTCTTGGGGGTTTGATCTCATCATTCTTAGTATCACACAAGAAACAAGAGATCGTTTCTTTAAAGAAGATGTCCAATAAAATTACCGTTAGTTTCAGAAAGCAAATTAATGCAAATTTTGCAAAACAATCACTTATTAATTATTTTGGGGATATGGAAGATATCTCAACAGAGATAACAAAAAAGCTGGATTTCTGGAAATGTATTGTAAATCTATACAAACAGACTAATTACAATATGGTCACAATTCCCAAGAATTACTATCAAGAATTATTGATCGGAAAAGAGGCCCCAAGTTATCTCACTGCGCCCATTGAAGCTATCCATAAGATCCCGATAAGGGATATTCCCCTTGATGTTCTGATCCCGACTATGAAATCAGTGTATGAGTACATGGGGATAGTTGAGCGGATCGATGTTAATGAAAACACATTATATATTTATCACGGGAATACAGATAAACGTGCAATAAGTGCAATTGAAAAAATCCTCCTGAATGTCCTGAATTCACATGGCACCAGGTATGAATCTCGGTGTTCGGAAAACCTGATCGTGATGAGTCCTGTCTTAAATAATGCTCAATTGATCGTTGCCGGGGAAATACAACATTGATCAAGCAATTCAATTCATGCAAATGATTTAAATAGAAATAAGTAAATTAAACTTTGCTTCTTTAGAAAAATTAGAAGCAGAAGGGTACAAAAATGGCAAATATGAGCGAAGATGCGTTATTTAAAGCGCTATTAAAAAACAAACCACCACAGCAGCCTCCGAAACCTCCGGTTGCGCAAAGTATTCCAAGAAGAGAAGTACCAGGACCATCTCCTGCAGCGCAGCCTGTAGAAAGATACCAGCATGAAGAACCTCAGATCGAAACAAAGATAACACCTGTTGTTAAGCCAGTCAATCTGGAGCCTGTTGTAGATTCGATAAATCGCCTTAATTCAAGTGTAAATATGATTTACGGGCTGACGAAAAATGTCATTGTGCCAGTGCTGATATTGACATTGGTCATCTCAATTGCTGTATTTATCAAAAGTAGATGATATTCAAAATTGTGATGCCATCAACAATGACAATTTGATCTGTTCATTTGCATTGTTCACTACAATTTCTCCATGGCCGGGGTACATGATGTTAACATCAAGGAGTGTCAGCTTTCTTATTGATCCGATCAATTCGGAAGAGTTCCCGCCATAAAGGTCGGTGCGCCCGAAACTTCCATCCTGGAAAACTGTGTCACCTGAAAAAAGGGTTTTGGATATGGGATCATAAAGACATATCCCTCCGGGTGTATGACCAGGCGTATGGATTATTTCAAGCTCCCCGAATTTCTCACCACCAGAAAGAAGGATATCAGGCACGATAATGGGAGATTTTTTACCGAATAAGCGTGAAGCGCTCGCATCCGGATTACCAAGAAGCGATGCATCATTTTTGTGAACTGCAATTTTAGCACCCGTTGCTCTGGCAACGCCCGAAGTCCCGCCTGAATGGTCGTAATGGCAATGTGTAAGGAAGATCATTTCCAGGTCATCCAAGGCTATATGTTTCTCAAGTTCAGGAATGATTTCGCTGCTATCCATGCCCACGTCTATGAGTATTGTCCCATTTACAAGGTATGCATTGGCATCATAGGGAGAATTATTTATTTTAATGACTTGCATAATTAGCCATATTATGCAAATTTCATTTAAGGCTTGCGATATTGGACGTTGCAAATCACTTTGCTGCCGCAACTGCGCTGTCCTGACAAAAGCTGAATTTTCTGAATTGATCACAAATGTCAATAAGGAATATTCATTGGAACTTGAACCCAAAAAGTTTTTCAGGGAGGTAAGAGGGGAACGGGGTATATATTATGCTATTAAAATGATCAAAGGACGGTGCATCTTTTTAAATAAGGAGAACCGCTGCCGCATTTATTTATGCCGCCCCACATTATGTAAATTATATCCTGTTATCGATATCGGTAAGGTGGATGAGCTATGCCCGATGGCAAAGGATTTGCCCCCTGATGCGATTATTGGCTTGAAGAGAAGGTATGCAGAAGAGGTCGATGAAGATATTAAAGCTGAGCAGACGTTCCTGTTTGTTTGATTTTCATTTTTAAATCTTCAAACGAACCAAAAACTATTACTCCAATAAATTACTTCAATAAGATAAAGAAGTATAATTCAGGATTTAACGGGAGAGATCAATGACAAAAATCGAATTAGCAACAGGAGTTTACTGGGTTGGCATTATTGACTGGAATCTTCGGGATTTCCATGGATATACAACCCCACGCGGAGGAACTTACAACGCATACCTTATCGTTGATGACAAAATTGCGCTTGTTGATACTGTAAAACACGGTTTTGCAGATGAGATGCTGGGCAGGATAAGGGAAATCATTGACCCTGTAAAGATCGATTATGTAATTTCAAACCATGTGGAGATGGATCATTCCGGCTCTCTTCCCGATATTATGGGAATTGTCCCGAATGCACAACTCATATGCACCGAAAAAGGAAAGGAAGGACTGATCAGGCATTTCAGGGGCAAGTGGAATTTCAGGACGGTCAAAACCGGGGATGAGTTAAAACTTGGCAATAAAACCCTTTCATTTATTACTGCGCCAATGCTTCACTGGCCTGACAATATGTTCACATACCTCAAAGAAGATAAAATACTTCTCTCCAATGATGGTTTCGGTCAGCATCTTGCCTCATCGTTCAGGTTTGATGAGGATATTTGCAGTCTTATCGGGTATGATTGCGATACTGTAATGGATGAGGCTGCAAAATATTATGCCAATATCCTCATGCCATTTGGCGGGGTTATCCTTAAGAAAATCGAGGAGGTCCAGAAACTTGGCATCGAAATAAAGATGATCGCACCTTCGCACGGTATGATATGGACAGACCCCGGGAAAATAATAAATGCTTATCTTAAATGGGCAAAAGGCGAGTCAAAACAGAAGGTCCTGGTCATATATGATACCATGTGGAACAGCACGGAAACGATGGCAAATAACATCTTAAGAGGAGTTTCGGATTCAGGGGTAGAAGTATCTTTATTTCACCTGCGAAAGACCGAATGGAGCGAAATAGTCAAGGAGGTCCTCGAATCAAAGGCCATTCTCATAGGCTCACCCACTTTGAATAATGGCATGTTCCCCACTGTAGGTGGATTTTTGACATACCTCATGGGACTGCGCCCCCAGAATAAGTTCTGGGCGACCTTCGGCTCCTACGGCTGGGCTGGCGGGGCGGTCAAGGCTGTCAACGAGAAACTAAAATCGGGTGGATACGAACCTGTCGAATCAATGGAAGTGAATTTCAGGCCGGATGAGCAGGATATAGAAAAGTGCTATGCTCTGGGGCAGAAAATTGCTTCGATGGTAAAAGCAAGTTAACGCAACTGCATGAGCTGGGGTCTTAAGAAATGAAGCTTGTAGCGAAGGCATTTCTCGAAATTATCCTCTTTGAAATCGCATGGTTCAAGGTCACAAGCCGTGCATTTTTCATCTGAGAAGAAATTACATTTTTCATTTGGCATATCTGGAATATATGATATTGGGATTAGTATTATTTGTTTCGGTTATTGAGGTAAAGCAAACATTTATATTATGTGATTTAGAATTTTCTATTGGGGTTATACGAAAATTGGTTCTATCTGTAAAAATACTCACAAGGAAAGTATTAAAGGAGGTATGCCATGAGACTAAAAGGTAAGGTCGCCGTTGTTACCGGTTCTGGAACAGGGATCGGCCAGGCAATAGCAGCATATTTTGCGGCAGAAGGTGCTTCTGTCACGGTCAACTGCCATGAAAGAAAAGCGCAGGAGACAGTGGACAGGATCAAAAAGGTTGGTGGAAAGTTCATCGTAGTGCAGGCTGATGTCTCAAAATCGGATGAGGTTGATCGGCTTATCAGCAGAACCATTGAAAAATTCGGAAGGCTTGACATACTTGTTAACAATGCGGGGATCTTTAGTGCACATCCTGCCCATGAGACAAGCGAAGAAGAATGGGACGCGATGATCGATGTGAATCTGAAAGGGGCTTTTCTTTGCTCAAAGCGCGCCATTCCGGAATTACTGAAAAATGAAAATGAAAATGAAAATGAGATTATAAAGGGCAAGATTATCAACATAGCTTCAATCGCCGGTATCGTGGGCTTTGAAGCGAGCCCCGCTTATTGTGCATCAAAAGGAGGATTGATCCTTCTCACAAAACAGATGGCTCTGGATTACGCGCCCCAGATCAATATCAATGCTATTTGCCCTGGGGTGATAGAGACCTCTATGACATCGGAGTCGCTCAAAGATGAGGGAACGAAAAAAGATCTCATGGCTTCGACTCCTGCAAGAAGACCGGGAAAACCAGAGGAAATCGCAAGTGCAGCAGTTTTTCTTGCATCTAACGATGCGGATTTCATTACTGGTGCATCACTTGTCGTTGATGGAGGATGGACGATAAAATAATCGTTTCTTTTCTTTCTGACAACATATTCCGTTAGGTAGGTTCCCGCCGTTCCTACAAAGATATAAGTATACGTTATAATAAAATGTAATAACATATGAAAACGATATCAGTTCGATTACCTGAGCAATATCTGCATGAGATAGAGGAGGCATGCAAACAGGAAGTTCTTGATAAAGGCACAATGCTTCGTAAACTCATAGGCGAAGCGCTGCGGGAATATCATATCAAAAAAGCATTTGACCTCTACGCTGACGGGAAAATTTCTCTATGGAAAGCAGCAAGGATGGCTGGATTGACATATAGGGGAGCGCTTGAGGAGATAAAGAGGCGAAATATTCCTTTCAGATATGACAAACAAGACCTGACTTCTGATATCAAATGGGCGATGGCAGAGAAATGATAGTAAGCAATTCAGGTCCGCTCATACATCTTGCCAGGATCGACAGGTTGAACCTTCTTAAAGAGCTGTTCGCAGAGGTAATTATTCCTCTTGAGGTCAGGATCGAGGTTATTGATAGAGGGAAGGAGGAAGGAATAGCTGATGCTTTTTTAATCGAGAGCGAAATTGAAAATGGCTGGATCGTGACAGAAAAAAGCAGTAACAATAAAGTCAGGAATATTGCAGAGAGCGCGGGAATAGACATCGGAGAGGCGTCTGCTATAATGCTCGCAAGAAGAAAAAAATGTCCGGTACTTATTGATGATCTTGCAGCGCGGAGGTTCGCTGCCGGATTGGGGCTTGAGGTCATTGGTTCTATCGGTGTTCTGATCAGGTGTGCGAGAGTGAAAACGATCTCAAAAAGCGAGGCATTGGAAGCGCTGGAAAAACTTGGGAGGGTGATGTGGCTCAGTATTGATGTTTATGAGGATGCACGGAAGATTATTGATGGATTTCTATGATATTGACCCTTTTTATGAAGTCAATAGTGTAATTTTTTTGATATAAACATATCAAAAATTATGCCTTCTTCCAAGCATCACAAGCCTGCCCTCGTAAGCCTTCTTCAATATGCTCTGGCGCAGTCTTTGCGCTTGTGCGAGACTCTGCCCTACTGTTTTTTTCAACCACGTCAGCTATTGAGAGGCGGCGCTCGACCTCGGCAACAATGCGGCGCTGCTCGGCGAGGGGAGGGAGGGGAATTGTCATTTGAGATAATTTTGTACCATTTGGATCATGTGCTGTTTTAATTACTCTAACTCTTATGAGATATGATGCAAATACTGCCGGGAGATTGTGATTTTTATATACTGCTGTCCCACCAATTCTGCGCTATTTGTCCTTTTAGCTTCATGATATCACTGGGATTGCTCATGCGATCTGTTCGCTCCTGTACGCCTCTAACTTGTTTTTCTTCTTTTTAACATACGTTTTCATGGCGCTCTCATGGATCAAGTACAATGATATTGCCTTTTCCATTTCTTCCCCTAATTTCCCACCTAATTCTCCATGTTTTTCAAGAACATATTTTTTAAAAGCCTTTTCCAATTCAGGTGAGATCTCTATATTCATGAGGATACTTTAATTTATAACATTTAGTAGTTAACTACTCAAATAGTAAAACTGCATATAACCATAATCGTGCTTATATGACCTTTTTTTATTGCAGCTTAGCTATTTCATTTTATACTTAACTTCGCCACTTACGGCTAAGTGACACGAATTTTTATACCTTTATACAATTTGCCAGATGGCTTTTTACCAGCGTAATTTCAGACTATTATCCTCATATTTTTTGATAAAATCTCCAAAAAG
>JBAQLI010000047.1:0-4128 GCA_049301735.1 Candidatus Methanoperedens sp. | reverse complement strand
TCATTGCTTCCGCGCCATCCATCACCACCGAGAGATTGGTGGGCACCTGGCTTTCCTCAAGGGCTTCCATCATCAGGCTCACATAGCTCTGGTTGTCCTCAACCAACAAGATCTCAAAGGCTTTCATCGCTGTCCAACTCTTTTGGCCGGTATTGTGAAATAGAACGTTGAACCCTTGCCAATCTCAGATTCAACCCATATCCTGCCGCTATGACGTTCTACAATTTTCTTACAAATTGCAAGACCAACGCCTGTGCCCGGATATTCGGCACTTGCGTGTTCGCGCTCGAACATTTTGAAGATATATTCCATGAATTCAGGAGCTATACCTATCCCATTATCTTTTACTGAGAATAACCATTCATTTTCTCTTTGAACAGCCGATACCATAATAAGTGGTTTTTCTTTTCGGAATTTAATAGCGTTACTGAGGAGGTTTTGAAATAACTGAACCATCTGCGAAGCGTCAGCCATTACGGTAGGCAGAGGGTCGTGCGTCACCAGGGCGCCACTTTCCTCAACAGCCTCCTTCACATTAGCCAATGCCTGATCTAATACAGTTTCGTAATCGGTCGGTTCGAATGCTTTAGTCTTTGTACTAACTCGTGAGTATTCAAGCAGGTCATCGATCATTTCCTGCATTCGTATGGTTCCATCTATTATGAAGCCGATGAACTGATCAGCTTTCGCATCCAATTTGTCTTTATAGTGCTTTGCCAGAAGCTGGCTGCAATTTGACACAGTGCGTAGCGGTTCCTGAAGGTAATGGGAGGCTATGTAGACGAACTGCTCAAGCTCTTCATTCGAACGGGCTAATTCCTCAGTTCTCTTCTTCAGTTCGTCCTCAGCCCGCTTACGCTCCGTGATGTTATCAAAAACAGCTGCAAAGTATTCCCTTTCCGTACTATAAACTGAGATGGAAAACCATGCCTCCAAAGGCTTAAAATTGATTTCAAATTTCTCAGGCACGCCCGTCAACGCGACCCGGCCATAAATCTCAAGCAGCTCTGGATACGACTCTTTGGTCCCCGGAATCACCTCGGTGACTTTCTTGCCTACTACGTTTTTCAAGCCAGTCAACTTTTCGAATGCACTGTTGACTTCAAGATAAACAAAATCTATCGGACGCCCGTGGTCATCAAAAAGCATCTTGCAGTACGCAAATCCATCCAGCATGTTTTCAAATAACGAGCGGTAGTGCTGCTCGCTTTTCAGCAGCGCCTGCTCCGCACGCTTGCGCTCCGCTTCTGCTCGATCCATAGCACCCCCCACGACACGTGATATCTGCGAAATAACAATGCTGGCGATCGCCAGGGCCATTAACGCCGACATCGCTGCTCTGAGCGCCATAGTTAGCCCTAGTAGTGAGAACAGGCCACGGAATGTGCCCTCAATCAGGATAACGACGAATATCACCAGGAGAAAAGAGCGCATTAAAAGTGCGCGTATTGAGGAACCAACCATCAGTCGAAGGGGAAAATGCTCCGGACCCGCAGTAACTATCAGCCCGGTGCCCAGGAACACGAACATAACCCCCGCAGGAAGAGCCACATATCTGTATCCTTCGCCATAGAGCTGCGGTGTCCCGTACAAATATCCCAGAAGAACTACCAGGCCCACCGAGACAACAACAGATGCCAGGCCAGATGATAACCCTGCACGATACCCAGGCGCGAATAATAGCAGAACCATAGCAGCGCAAATAAGAAGAAAGCTGGCAGCAGCAATAGAAGACATGGGCCCTGCACCGTAAGTACCGGGATCAATGGCAAGCACCTCGCGAGTGAAATACTCTTCAATGCCTACATTAGCACCTGTGAGAAACTGGATGAGGTTGAGCAGTGCAATGAGTGAGATGGAGAACACCAAAACCAGTACGTATATCCTGGTGAACCACCGCGAGGGCGCACGCGCATAAAGATACCACGCACCACCCAGCAGGATAAATGCCAGTGAAGCCCCTGGAGCTATCGGGATGTAACCCGGGACAAAGCTGGCAAGACTGCGAATACCAATCAACCAGCCTATCATCGTAAGAGTACCGAGGATAAATGTGATCGCGCTGCATACCTTTGCGATGCGGCTGTAAATATCCCCATTAATAAAGTGATTATGCGGTTTTCCATGTGATATACCGGGGTCGCCGAGTTGGCGAAAGATCTTAGGCTCTGCAGATTCGCTGGGTTCCTTCATGTTCGTTCTCTTTCACCTTTCCTGACAGGTATTGTGAAGTAAAAAGTCGAACCTTTGCCTACCTGTGATTCAACCCATATCCTGCCGCCATGACGTTCCACGATCTTCTTACAAATCGCAAGACCAACACCCGTGCCTGGATATTCGGCACTTGGATGTTCGCGCTGGAACATTTTGAAGATATGTTCCATGAATTCTGGAGCTATACCTATCCCGTTGTCTTCTACCGAGAAAAGCCATTCATTTCCTTTTTGAACAGCCGATACTGTGATACGTGGTTTTTCTTTTCTGAATTTAATAGCATTACTGAGGAGGTTTTGAAACAACTGAACCAACTGTGAAGCGTCAGCCATCACAGTAGGCAGAGATTTGTGTGTCACCAGGGCGCCACTTTCCTCAATAGCCATTTTCACATTAGCCAATGCCTGATCAAATAGGGTTTCGCAATTGGTCGGTTCAAAAGGTTTAGCGCGTGTACTAACTCGTGAGTATGCTAGCAAGTTATCGATCATTTCCTGCATCCTCGTGGCTCCATCTACTATGAATCCAATGAACTGATCGGCCTTCGCATCTAATTCGCCTTTATAGCGCTTTGCCAGAAGCTGGCTGAAATTTGATACAGTGCGCAGCGGTTCTTGAAGGTCATGAGAGGCAGCATAGGCAAACTGCTCCAAATCCTTATTTGAGCGTTCCAACTCAGCCAATGTTTGTTTCAATTTCTCATCTGCTTGTTTGCGCCCTGTAACATCTCTGAGGATGCCACTATAAAGTCTTCTTGTTCCAATTTTCCATGTGGACAGGGAAAGCTCCAAAGGAAATTCACTCCCGTCTTTTCTCATTCCAACCATTTCAACCGTTTTTCCAATAATCCGTGTTTCACCTGTAGAATTAACTCGCTCCAGTCCCTTTTTGTGGGCATCCCTGTATCTTTCAGGTATTATCATGATAAGTGATTTGCCTAAAGCTTCTTCTTCCGCATAGCCAAAGATGGTTTGTGCACCTTTATTCCATGAAATAATATTATCATCACTATCTGCAGAAATAATTGCATCAGTTGCTGATTTCGTTATTGAACGGAATCTTGCTTCTGACTCACGCAAGGCCATCTCAATTCGCTTTTGCTCTGTTATATCCCATGCAATCGTTGAGGCACCTATAATCTTGCCAGTGGCATCCTTAATCGGAGAAATGGTTAAGGAGGCACAGATTTTTTTACCATCTTTCCTCATACGTATGGTTTCATAGTGCTCGATGCGTTGTCCCTTCCTTATTCTTTCGAGAAGTTGGAGAGATTTATCTGGATGATCTGGCGGGACCAGAATAGAGATAGACTTACCCCTGACCTCATCGGCTGAGTATCCGTATATCTTCTGGGCACCCCGGTTCCAGCTCACAATGATACCATCCAGCGTCTTGCCGATAATTGCATCGTCTGATGAATCTACAATGGATGCCAGGAGAGAGAGTCTCTTTTCAGCCCCCTTGCGCTCTGTTATATCTTCTCCTGAACTCAGAGTACCTGCGATATTACCTGCCTCGTCTCTCAGTATAGTGTTATGCCAGGCACTCAATCTCTCCTCGTCTCTCCTTGTCAGAACAGGATTTTCAAAAGATTCAACAGACTCAATATTTCCAGCCATTAACTTTTCAAAGACAGCTTTTACTTCATCCCTTACTCTTTCAGGAATGAAAGTCTCAAACCAGTTTTTGCCGATAATCTCCTGCTCACCGCAGCCTAATATCTCAGAGCACTTCTTATTTACAAGAGTAATTTTTTGGTCAACATCAATAGCTACAATCATAACCCCTGCAATGTCAAGATATTTTTGTGCTTTATCCCTCTCTTTTTCTATTTCTTCCTCCGCCCGCTTACGCTCTCTGATTTCAGCCTGCAAGGTCTCGTTAGTCTTTGCCAACTCTGCCGTACGTTCCTGA
>JBAQLI010000046.1:0-5249 GCA_049301735.1 Candidatus Methanoperedens sp. | reverse complement strand
TGTCCTCTGTGCCCTCTGTGGTTATTTTTAAAACGAAATTCAATCATTTTTAGGGCTATAAGCGAGTGCGATATAAATTTATTTATTGTTATTTATATAATCCAAGCGAATCATGACGCTATGGCTTCCTGATAATCACTTTCTTAAAATTTAAAACTTATTTAATCTTTATCATCTACACGTACATAATGATAACAATTATACTAAGCATTAAATTTTTAAAAATCTATATATTCTCAGAAATACATATTGAGTATTGTTAAACCAAGGATAGGTTGTGTATCAGCAAAGGTGGCAAAGCTCCTCTTGCCACCTTTGCTGCATTATAATTACCAGTTAAATGGACATAATTAAAGTCTTTTACTCAAAGCCTTCAAAAGTTCTTCAGGCGTCTTAAAATCATTTTGAGCATCGAGTTCCACGATATCCCGAAGGATTTTTATGAGGCTATGGACAGGCTTTGCCGTATGGCTGAATTTTCGATTAATATTTAGTCCCTCAAACCTTATTGAGCTGTTGCTGCTGAAATTACCAAGATTAACAGTTATAGGCAGGTTGTTTTTTGTCTTTATCTTATATGTTCCCAAACCAAACCTGATCACGGAGGGTATCGAATAAGATCTTCCATACACCTGTGCATCAATGAACTCAGGTGTTGTCGGAATTATTTTTTCAAATGTTATTAAATAGCATAAACCGGTAGTTTTATTTATTACAGGATAAGCAATGAAAGGTTGAATTGGAGCTATTGAATTTATTTTACCCTCAAGGAAGTTATTAAGTTCCCAGGGGCGAAATTCTCTTCTATCCACCAGACTTTTAGTAATCTGTACAGGTGCTATGACCTCCTTATTGTTTTCCCCGAAGAGCACGACCTGATCATTTGAACCAATCCTTGATAACCTGATGATTTTCATCTCTATTTGTTCGACTTCATCATTTTGTTTCTGTTCAATACCTTTTGCCATAATTATTTCAATCCATTATCATATATTTAATGTTTGGCATTATCAAGCTGAAGTTTTAACACGTATAATGATAAATACTATTGAAATAAATTAAACTAAAGGGAACAGGAGTAAATATGGATCTATTAACTAAATACAAATTTGGCGAACTTGAATTATCAAACAGCATGGTTATGGCGCCTATGACCCGTTGTCGTGCAATTGAGGGAAATATTCCTAATCCATTAGCAGTTACCTATTATACACAAAGAGCTTCGGCAGGTTTAATAATTACGGAAGGCTCACAGGTGAGCCCCCAGGGAGTGGGTTATGTCCGTACCCCTGGAATACATTCACCTTCGCAGGTTGCAGGCTGGAAGAAAGTGACTGACGCAGTTCATAAAGCCGGGGGGATAATTTTTCTTCAACTCTGGCATGTGGGACGAGTATCGCATCCTGACTTCTTCGGGGGCGAACTGCCTGTTGCGCCTTCTGCACTTCCAGTAGAGGGCGAGGTTCATACACCTCTTGGCAAAAAGAAATTCGTGATCCCAAGAGCTCTCGAAACAGACGAGATACCTGGTATTATAGATCAATTCAGGAAAGGCGCACAGAATGCAAAAGCGGCAGGCTTTGATGGAGTTGAGATACATGGCGCAAATGGATATCTGCTGGATCAGTTCCTGAGAGATGGCTCAAACCGGCGAACAGACAAATATGGTGGAAGTTTACAGAACCGGATTCGTCTTCCTCTTGAAGTTACAGAAGCTGTCGTGGGTGTATGGGGTGCGGACAGGGTCGGATACAGGATTTCACCACATTTTTCATCCCATTCAATGTCTGATACGGATCCTGGCCAGACATTTTCAAATTTTGCAAAGGAATTGAATAAGATCAAGCTCGGATATCTTCACATAATAGAGCCCATTGGAGGAAGAATGGGGGTAATAGCACCACAAGCGCGATTGTCTCCGACGATTCGTAAGATATTCCGCAGAACGCTCATATTAAATGGAGGCTATGATGCCCATAGCGCGAATGAAGCGATTGAAAAAGGCGAGGCTGACCTTATCTCATTTGGAGTTTTGTTCCTGGCTAATCCTGATCTACCTTTGCGTTTCAGGAAAAATGCAGCACTTAATTCCGCGGATGTTTCTACTTTTTACGCTGGCGAGGAAAAAGGTTACATAGACTACCCGGAACTTGAATGACAAAATTTACCTATTTTAGGCTTTGCGCAAGCTTGTCGAAGGATTCGTTCCAGCCGACTTCTGCCATATCGCTCATCTGCCCCGGCGGGATACCGGCATGCCTCAAAGTCATCTTTGTTTTGCCTTCATGTTCTTCGAACGTCACCGTCACCAGAAATTCTGTCGGCCAGTCGCCGCTTATTCCGTAGTGCGAAGGCGAAACCTTGGTGCCTTTCTCATCTGCAAAGGAATCGATGCAGACGATACGCTCCGGTTCAACTATTTCGCGATAGACGCCAGTGCTCCAAAAATCTTGTCCCTCCGGCGATCGCATGCAATACAGGTATTTGCCCCCAATGCGGAAATCGATCTTGATAACGGGCGCCGTAAAGTTTTTCGGCCCCCACCAGCGCTTCATGAGTTCAGGATCTTTCCACGCCTTCCACACGAGCTCGCACGGTGCGTCAAATATGCGCGTGATGACGAGCTCCTTCGTGTTCTTTGCGACGTTTCTTCTTGTTTTGTTTTCGGCCATATATTTCCTCCCTGCAGTTCTGCTAAATTGCGGAAAAATTACTTCGCATTCCTGTCTTCTTCCCACAGCCCGAATGTATTGTTCTCGGTATCAACGCATATCGCAAGATACCCACAGCCCGACACTGCTGTTTTTTGCATGATGACATTGCCGCCCAGATCCTTTACTTTTGCCAGGTAATCATCTACCGAAAGGACACCGATATAATTCGAGACCTGCTGTCCCGGCAGCCCTCTTTTTCCCATCCCGCCTCTTACTCCGGGATTTCCTTCCAGGTCTGAGGTCTCTATAAGATAATACGGTGTCGGCATCGGTACTTTATCGAATTTCCAATCAAACAGCTTTTCGTAGAATTTTTTAGCACGTTCAGGATCATCCGCTGGCAGGTCAAAATGTACTATTGTTGGCATTACACTCACCTTGATTGATATTGGGTGGTCGGGATGGATATAGGTTTGGATTGCGTGATGTTGCGCTGTTGCACGGTTACAATTCATGCCACTCGCCCGCTGTTATCACACGACCTATAATTTCCTCTATCTCTCTTATCATAAACCGGACTTGAGGCACTGAGTATTCAGTATTGGAAGGAATCGCCATACGATGCTGCTCGTATACCATAAAGTGATGACGGGTACCAGAATACGGCCCCTCAAAGCCAAGTTTTTTCAACCGTCTGATGAAATCACGCCGCTTACACGGCTTCCACTAGCTCATAAGTCGGAGTAGTATTCAGATTAATTTTTGCGATCACTGGCAAAGGATGATTCAATTTCAGGCCCACCAGGATCCAATCTTCAAGAGTGGAGTGCAACTCTTCTTCACATTCACGCAATGTTGAGCCAAAAGCTACTACACCTTTGCATGATGGAATCCGTCCGCTAAATGTACCATCTTCAAGTTTATCATAGACAGCCTGCGCCAATTGCTGATTCACATAATCGGTCAGTATATATCGAATTTTCATTGCGTCTCCATTTTAGAATGTTTCTTGAAATGTCAAGCCTCTTAATTAATTAACCAATTATTAAATTATAAAGTTTGTGGTAAGGTCTGGGAATCTGCCCGGAAGTCAAAATGCAATGTCACGGTGCGTATGCCCTACATTTCGCACATGCCCGGAATAAATTTGGTATTTTAAAAATAATTAAGCTGCGACGTATTAAATAATAAATCGCATGGCATAAAAAAGGCACATAATCATTTATGACAGGATTTACAGGATCGACAGGATACGATTTATATAGTTAATCCTGTAAATCCTGTCGATCCTGTCCGAATTTTTCCCATACCGATTTCGAGAACAATAGACAATAGTATCATAAACGATATGCACAGCTGTAATTCAATAAATCCTGAATCGGAAAATAATGTAAAATCAACAATTTAATGTGGGGAAAACTGAACCATAATAATTCTTTTTTAATAAAAAATGAACCATTTTGTTCGGTCTGCGTTGTGGATTGGCAGGCTCTTAGCTGGTAGTACACAGAGGGGTTAATCCCAAAATTTTCCTTATATAATTGCTTATCAGGAAACAAACGGCCACTGCCAGAGGGGCCACTAAAGCAAACTTGAGAAGAGGATTCATCGTGATCCCCTGCAGGCTAAGTGCAAGGAAGACGATAATTGGTGCATGAATTATATAAACCGTATAAGCGTTTTTGGACATTGCTTCAAGCAATCTTCCCCGGATATTATATTTCTCACGGAATATACTTAATAAGGCTATGATAATAGCCATACCAATGAATTGTTCCCACAATGCGTACGTGAAAGCCTGCCAGTAAAATCCTCCATAATATCTGGTTGGATTTCCAGTGATCGTGTACAATTCAAGCAAGAACGGAAAGAGCATTATTAGAACTATTGAGACCCGAAACCACAACTTACCCGTTTCTTTGGGTATCTGCAAAAACCAGTTTCCTCTATAGGCTATCAAGCCAACAATAAACATGGCGATATATTGAGGGAAAAAACGAATCTCGAAATTGAGAGGTTCAAAATTCCAATATGAAGGAATCCAAATCCTTACAATAAATGTAACGACCCCTAAAAAAAGAGCAAAAATTGCTATGGCCTTATTTCCCGGGATTTTGCTCTCCAATTTTGCGCTTTTTACCCATCTACGCCATAGAACATAAGCACCGTCAAAGATAAGCAGTGCTTCGAGGAACCATAAAGGTCCGCTGCCAAGTACTCTGTAATTCCCTATGTACAATGCGAGAAAATCCAAAAAAGATCCGGTAAATTCTTTCGTTGATAATACTATTGCGTATCCCATAATTGGATGAATAAAAATTATGTAAAATAGCAGGGGTATGCCCAACCTGAGTAGCCTATCTTTAAAAAAAAGCAACGCTCCTTTTCGGTCATAAGAGCCGGGAGTAAAATAGCCTGAGATCATGAAAAAGAAGCCCATAAAAAAGGACTCAGTTACGGCAAGAAATGATGAGATTGTCGGAAAAGTCCTCTAACTTTAAAAAATTTTAATTATTGTTAAGACAAACTGTTCTGAATATTTTATCCAATAAACATTATGTAGCGAAGCATTTATATATCTTTAGAGTTATTTAT
>JBAQLI010000045.1:0-6141 GCA_049301735.1 Candidatus Methanoperedens sp. | reverse complement strand
AAGAACAATATCGCGATTTGCCTTCATATTAAGAAAAATATCTATTAACGCATAACAGTTTGCTTTAAAAAATCATATATTATTTAAAAAAGTTCCGCATGTGGAACTTATGACGGTACAACTCCTTTGGGCAATTGCTTTGAGTTTTGGGACAGCCTGCATATATGTCTTTATTTTTACCCTAATCTCAAAATATAATCTTCCAACGCTTTAAAAAATCTTGCTTTTTATCTTCAGAAATTGGAACTATATTATATAAACCAATCAACTTTCTGCGGTTTTGTATAGAACTGAACCGTTTATCATACAAGGCAAGTCGTTCCTCATTTTCTTTCAATTTATATTGTTGAATCGCTATATATGCAGCAATTATTGCAATAAAGGGTGTTAATACACCCGATAGCAAACCCAATATTGTAATCAATGTTTCTATATTCATTTTAAGACATTATAATATTTAGAACGATAAAAGTCTGCTTATGATAATTTTGGCTCTATATTATTTTCAATCCGAGAAAGTATAATATTCCTGAACTTGTATTAAGCCATCGATACACATGGCTGACAAATACGAACAGGTGCTTGAACTGGCAAAGCGCCGCGGATTCTTATGGAACTCATTTGAGCTGTACGGCGGTACGGCAGGTTTTTTCGATTACGGACCACTTGGCGCGATGCTAAAGCGCCGCGTTGAGAATATCTGGCGCGACATATTTGTGATTAACGAAGGTTATTACGAGATCGAAGCGCCAACGATCGGTATTGAAGACATCTTTATCGCATCCGGGCATGTGGGAGGATTCTCAGATCCACTCACTGAATGCCAGAAATGCCATGAGGCCTTCAGGGCAGATCATCTGGTCAAGGATATAATGGAAAATCCAGATACTCTGAGCTCAGAAGAACTCACGGATGTTATTGGTAAAAATAATATCAAATGCCCTGAATGCGGCGGAAAGCTCGGTAACGTATATGAGTTCAATCTCATGTTCAAAACCTCGATCGGACCTGGCGGAAAGCGAATGGGCTACCTTCGCCCCGAGACCGCGCAGGGAATGTTCGTGGATTTCCCGCGCCTTGTCAAATTCTACCGCGACCACCTGCCATTTGGTGCAACACAAATTGGCAAAGCTTACAGAAATGAGATATCGCCGCGCCAGGGCGTTATACGCTTGCGGGAATTCACACAGGCTGAAGCAGAGATATTCATCGATCCGAGGGATAAAACACATCCGAAATTTAAAGAGGTCGCTGATATTGTCCTGAATCTGTATTCGCAGGCTGGCCAGGTAAGTGGTGAGATCACAAAAATGTCACTGGGCGATGCTGTAAAGAACGGGATCATAGCCCATGAATTCCTTGCTTACTGTCTTGCCATGACCCATCAGTTCCTCGTTCGTGTTGGTGTCTCCCCTGAAAAATTGCGGTTCAGGCAGCACATGAAGGACGAGATGGCACACTATGCTGCAGATTGCTGGGATGCCGAGATATTGAGTGACAGGTTCGGGTGGGTGGAAGTTGTAGGTATCGCTGACAGGACTGATTTTGACCTGAAAGCCCATGCAAAACAGAGCGAGAAGGAATTAAGCGTATATGTTTCATATGATACTCCCAAAAAAGTCCAAAAATTCGTTGTCAAACCAGACATGGGTATACTTGGTCCAATGTTCAAGGGAAAAGCAGGAAAGGTTGCAAATGCCCTGAAAGCGCTGAAGCCGGAAGAACTTTCAGGTGATGTCATAGAAGTGACAGTTGATGGCGAGAAGATCAAGATCGATAAAAAATCCGTGAAATTTGAGACAATTTCAGAGGAAATCCACGGCGAGAATATAATACCGCACGTGATAGAACCATCATTTGGTATTGACAGGATCACATATTCACTGCTTGAACATTCATATTTTGAAGAAGAAGCAAAAGAAAAAGTAGATGATGAAGAGGAAGAAACTGAGGGCAAACGAATCGTATTGCGCCTGCCCCCTGAAGTGGCGCCTGTGCAGGCTGCGGTTTTACCTCTTCTTTCTCGCGATGAATTGAGAAAACCCGGGAATGAGATCGTAAGTAAACTCAGGAAGGCCGGAATACTCGTGGCTTTTGATGATTCCGGAACTATCGGCAGGCGGTACCGCCGGAATGATGAGATAGGGACACCATATTCGATAACTGTTGATTACCAGACACTTGAGGACGGTACTGTGACGATCAGGGATCGGGATACGATGAAGCAGGTGCGGGCAAAGGTAAGTGACATTGCTGAAAATATTTATGATATGATTTACTGCGGTAAATCATTGGAAGATGCAGGGAAATGAATTTGAAAATCTTCCATTGATGATTATAACAGAGGGCACGAAAAAAACTTCATATAATTTAGGATTAGACGCAACCAGGGCGAGAAGTTGGGGGATACAGAGAAAGGGAAGAGGAGAAGAGATTGAAGAATACCTTCAATTAAAAATATTTCAGTGAAGAGCTATGCGATTCATTCAGGGATATGGTGTAAAATTACATTACAAAAGTATGCTTTTATTTAAATAGCCAATAAATAATTAGATATAAATGACAAAAGCAAGCCGGTTGAGCAAACAAAGGAGAATGAAATGAATATAGTAGATTATGAAAATATAAAATACAACGCATATAACATAGTATTTTTAATCATATTAGGACTTACGCGATTAACTTCAATTAACCATACTCAGCATAATTTTAATATTCAGCGTGTACAAACATGTTTTGAAGAAATAAAATTATGCAAAAGCAAAAGTGCTCCTTAAAATTGTACACCAACTTTTTAATAGGAGTTGTTCCGATATAAGTCTCACTTATGTAACTCTACCCGCTTTTTAAATCTATATGCGTATGCGGAGACATATATCAGATGATTTCATTGGCTTTCATAAATTATATACTTTTTTATTATGTTGTAGAGTTATCAGCGAGCAACAATAGAAGAAAAAGCTTATCAATCCAGAACCGCCTATTTAAAATAGTTAGATAATATTATAAAAAGTTACATACGTGAGACTATTATCGGTACAACTCCAATAGCAAACCAGAATCGATATTCTGGCTTAGAATTGTCAAGAGTCTCTCCTGTTGAGGATTTATGTCACGATTCGGTATCAAGATGGTTATCCAGTTCAAACTTTACACCATCCGATATTTGGAACCAGGTTAAGAGTTTGGTTGATATTAAAACTGGATACCTGTTATGCGATGATACCCTCCTCAACAAACAATACTCAAGAGTAAACGAACTTGCCAAAAAACAATACAGCGGAAACAAGCATGGACTGGTAAATGGCATATGCCTTGTAACCTTACTTTGACAGATAAATAATAATATTGTCCTCAGCATGTCTGTTATTTATGAGTTACCAGACAAAACTAAGGACACATGAACTAATTCCAAATGAGAATATATGCTTTCCTATTGGAACGATTCTTGCTGTAAAAAACAAATATGACATGTTAAACTTTTCAGGTGTTTTTGACAAATACAAAAAGAAAGGTAGAGACATAAATTCGATCATCCAATCTCTTTTAAGTTACAAGTTGACAGAAAATCTCAGCATAAGTAAAGCCAGTGAATGGATAAATCGAGGTGAGGTTCTTGAAACCTTTAATCTTGAGGCCTTCGAAGAAAGGACTCTCTTTAGAACACTCAAAACCATTGGAAAAAATAGAGAAGAAATAATTTCAGATATCCAGGACAGATTATTCCGGACTTATAATTTCGAGCACACCAATATCAATCTCGATTGGACAAGTCTGGTTCTTTATGGGGATAAAAGTAAATTGGGAAAATACGGGTATAGTCGAGATCATAGACCTGACAAGAAACAAATAACCGTCGGAATAAGTGAACTTGCAGGTCCGATTAATGTCCCTATTGGAATTACAGTAAACAAAGGGAATCTCAATGATATGAAACACTTCAATGATACATATCAACAAGTAAAGGACAGACTAAAGCCGGGTTCCCGTGTCACTTTTGACAAAGGAGCACATAGTAAGAAAAATATCGATCTCATCCTTGCAGACAAGATGAAATATCTGACATCCAAGAAGCTGAATAAAAGTGATGACAAAAGGATCAAAAAATTCGATAAATCCAAAGCTGAAATTGTTGATGCTGAAAAAGGAGTTTACGGGATAAAATTTGTCAAACCCAGCAGCATAGACTATTTTTATTTTTCAGAGAATCTGCAGAAAGATCAGCTAAAATCCAGGGCAAGAAAAACATTGCAGAAATTAAAAGAAGCCAAAGAGATACAAAAATCGATAGATAACAAGAAGCAGCTTCCAAAGAAATATCGTATCAATAATGCGCTCATTGATGTGTCTTATTCTTATCAAACAAAACTCGAAGAACTTAGTGAAGATGAAGCTCTAAAACTGCTTGAAAAGATAATTATTAACGGTCGAGAAGGATTTTTCTGCATCAAATCAAGTGAAGATTTGACACTTCAACAGGCATTACAAACCTATAGAAAGAAAGATTCAATCGAGAAGATTTTTAATTCGATGAAAAATGAGATTGAAATAAAACCGGTACGCGTATGGTCGGACGATAGCATTTATGGAGCATTGATCATTGGGTTTTTAGCTCAATTATTCATTTCTTTGATAAGATATGAGATCAAAGAATTGAAAACCACTTCGACAAAATTCATAATAAACAGCCTGATGAGTTTGACAGTTACCGTGAATTTCAGAATAAACGGGTCAAAAAAGTATATTTATGCTAATTTTGACCCTATAAATAGGTTGATTTTGATGCAAAATCAAGGAATAATATAGCAAAAAGTTAAGAAATATAGTTAATTTTTTGTAACTGTCAGATTAGTTTTCCCGCCAAAATAGTAGACAAACTCGATGAATGGAATTTTTTAACTGTCAAAGTAGGGTTGTAAATCTGCTTTGGACAAGTGAAGATAAATTCATTCCCATAGATTATCGGGTATATAGAAAAGAGAGTGATGATAAGACCAAAAATGACCACTTTCAAGACATGCTCAAAAGGGCTAAAGACAGAGGTTTTTCCCCTCTCTACATCCTGATTGATTCCTGGTATTCCAGTATAAGCAATCTTAAACATATTAGAAAATTTAGTTGGAATTTTATTTGCAGTCTGAAATCTAACCGTAAAATCAATGTTATCCAAGGAAATTACATTCCTGTAGCTGATTTGGATCTTCCTGAAAAACAAGTGAGGAAAGTCTGGCTTAAGGAATTTGGTTTCATCTTGGTATGTAAGATAGTTGACAAGAATGGCGACATTACATATCTGGCAACAAATGATTTAACTCTACAAGATTACGATAATTTTGTGAATCATTTTCAGCAACGGTGGAAGATTGAAGAATTTCATAGGGGAATCAAACAAACAACAGGAATAGAGAAGTGCTATTCTACTCTGGCATCTTCTCAAAAAACTTATATTTTTGCTTCTTTTGTAGCATTTATTAAGTTAGAAATTAGACGGTTAAAAGAGAATATCTCATGGTATGAGCAGAAGGCTACTATCAATAGATGCGCTGTTAATAAATATTTGAGGGCAAATGCGTAAGTCCTACATATTTCTGTTTGGCTTGGCAAGGCTATTGATCAGTGAATATAAGGATACAATAAAGATGTGCAGAAAGTGAAAAGAAAAACATTCGTTTTTGGGAGATTTACATATTATATTTAAGAACCTAATTTTCAATACTAATTTCATGAACACTTTGCGTTCCTGGCGCGCTTTGAGGTGTTTGATTTTATTCACCTCAGAGTCGGCTATGAACCCTTGGTTCATAAATGAACCTGAAAAAAACAACTAACTGAACGAACTGATACGAACTCACGCGGCCAGAGTTCGTACGTGTTCGTCTTAGTTCGTTATTAATTTATTTCATACCAAGGACACAAAAATAAGTTCAAAACGTTTAGTTTTTAACTATAATCTCGGCGGATCTCCCTAGACGGTACTAAAATTATGGGAAAGATAATGTTCCTTGAAGATAATAACTTAACTTCGCCACTTACGGCTAAGTGACACGAATTTTTATACCTTTATACAATTTGCCAGATGGCTTTTTACCAGCGTAATTTCAGACTATTATCCTCATATTTTTTGATAAAATCTCCAAAAAG
>JBAQLI010000044.1:0-8647 GCA_049301735.1 Candidatus Methanoperedens sp. | reverse complement strand
TTTCGTTAAGGAGTTGGTTCTCCATGAGACGCCTTACCAATTATCAGGAACGGAAGACGGTGGGCTTGTTGACATCAGGTATCCAACCCTACCGAGCAGATTACGCTATGTTACTGTCGGAGCAACCCGATTCTTTGAACCTCGTCATAGGATGTTTCAGAGAACGCATTGCTGCGCAAATCAAAGAACACAAGAGGAATATGATTGAAGAACCTATGAATATTTCGATACTGAATGAAGGCGGGGTACGCTTCCTCTCATGTCTGAAGACACGAGCCTCCACTACCCCTGCACCCCAGCGCAACGTGAAAAAATCTCATTGCCATCTGATTTTTCTCAATCCGTCGATTATTTTCCCCAGAAAGGATTACCTCTGCGTTTGATCTCCATGAATGCCATGAGGGTTTCTTTGTCTTCAATTTTCATGGCTTCGAACAATTCCTGTTCTGCGATTTTGGCATGCTTTTCGGGAATATCAATATAAAGCGTATCCCCTTCTTTTATCTGGCGACCAACGATCGGCCCATCGATAGCCATAGCCACTTCTTTTCCGGCCTTAGCCTCGCTTATATTCTCGTTGTTCTCCTGTATTCCTTTTATTATTCCAACAATGGTGCCGTCCTCTTTCATTACTTCAAGATTTGTTTTAATGATACCGCCCATGACGCGCACACCAACAACCGCAGGCTTGCTTTGCCTGAATGTACAGTCTGGCATTATAATGAATCTTCCTGGTTTGATAATTGTCTCATAACGTTTTTTCTCAAGAAGTTGCTTTTGTTCCACTACCCATTTCTTATAATCTTCTATTATGCGATAAATGACATTATTTGTAAATAATTTTATATCTGAATCTGATAGTTCTTCTTTTGCGTCCGGCAAAACATCTACTTCAAATCCCAGAATTACTGCAAATAGCGGGTCCTTGATTGTTTTTACTTCAGCCACATCACGTTTTGAAATGTCTCCTATATCGGCCTTTCGGATTGGAATATTTTCCTTTTTCAACTCGTTCACAAGGGCTTCAAGTGAGCCGATCGTATCTGATTTGATCAATACGCCGTTAGATTCGGTTTCAATCCGTACTGAGTCTATTTCGGATCTAATGGCAGCTCCCACTTCATCAATATTGCCCGTAGCTACGCGGATCTGGGAGCCTGCAAGCGCTCCTTCAAGACCTGGAGCTGCGATCTTGATACCTGAAGCTGCCACGACTTTCTTTACCTGTTTGAATTTCTCTTCGGAGCGCATCTCGGAAAGCGGTCTTGGCTTTAACAGGGCTCGTATTTTTGTTGAAATAGGGGCACCTCTACTTCCCACAACGATCGTGTCGCCTACGTTTAATTCCCCATCATATAATATCACATCAAGCGTTGTTCCAAGACCTGTCTCTTCTTTTACTTCCAGGACAGTCCCGACGCCCGGGCCAACAGCCCTGTACTCAAGGTCTTTTTCAAGGAATTTCTGGGCAAGTCCCATCAATATCATAAGAAGATCTGGTATGCCCTCTCCTGTTTTCGCACTTACGGGCAAAATACCGATGTTTCGCTGGAAATCCCGTACCCTGTCATACCTGTCAGAGCTTAAGCCCATTTCATAGAGTTTGCCTATGATCACATATATTTTTTCATCAAGCCCTACTTGTGCAAACTCGGTCTGCTCAGGAAAAGATAATATGAAAGGCTTCCCTGGTTGCGGATTCCATCCGGGTACTTTATCGATCTTATTTCCTGCTACAATAAATGGGGTTTTGAATCTCTTGAGGATTTCCACAGCTTCAAGCGTCTGGGGCTGGAATCCTTCATTTACATCCACAACAAGAACTGCAAGATCAGCAAGCGCCCCGCCGCGAGCCCTCAGGGTAGTAAATGCCCTGTGGCCGGGAGTATCGATAAAAAGAAGCCCGGGGACCTTTGTATCTCCCTTAAATATCGGGCCGCATACACGTTTTATAATTTCAAGCGGCACTTCTGTCGCTCCGATATGCTGGGTTATAAGCCCTGCTTCACGCTCTGCTATTGTGGTTCCTCTTATCTTATCAAGAAGAGACGTCTTACCGTGGTCCACATGCCCCATAACGCATACGATGGGGGTGCGCAGGTTTTCGCCCATATTCTATAGATTATGTTAAAAGTATATAATAAGGAGCGTTTTTAAAAAGGAAACCTTAATTTTCGTATATACAGGCTTCGTCAGCCCTTGTATATCCTGCTATTTCGGATTCCTTAAAATGGATGGTTATTTCCCTGGTGGCAGATTCAGGAGAGTCACTTGCATGGACGATATTGCGTCCTGTATCCAGTGCCAGATCGCCGCGTATGCTTCCCGTAGCAGCATTAATGGGATTGGTAGCGCCGTTAACTGCGCGCATCACTGATATAGCATTTTTTCCTTCAACTACCATCGAAACCGATGGCCCTGATGTTATGAAATTTATCAGGGAGTTGAAAAATGGTTTTTGCGCATGCTCAGCATAGTGTTTCTTTGCAGAATCAAGTGACATCGTATTCATACGCATAGCGACTACTTTGAGTCCACGCCGCTCGATCCTGCTTATAACTTCACCGATAATGCCACGCTGCACTCCATCGGGTTTTACCATCACGTATGTACGCTCCAATATCTCACCTTACGTTGTTGTTTTTCCCCTGGCTTTCCTTCCCGCTTCGGTCCATGTGACCTTTCTTGGGATCCTGCCAAGGTTTAAATTACCCTGGCATTTAGAGGAGCAAAAATAGAACACAGTTCCATCTTTCCTGGCATAAAGCTTGCCTGTACCGGGTTCAATTGCACCTCCGCAGAATGAGCATTTCCTTTTTTCCATGGTCTCACCTTGACATTAATTTCTTTGCTTCTCGTGAGGTCTCAAGCAGTATCAGTGTATCACCAAGTTTTACCGGTCCTACGACATTCCGGGTAATGATCCTGCCTTTATCCCTGCCATCCAGTACACGGCACTGTATCTGCATAGCTTCGCCATGCATGCCGGTCTTGCCTACGATTTCAACTATTTCGGCAGGATATCCTGCATCTTCATCAGCCATGATTTCACTTCTTTAATGCCTGGACTTTCTGTGCCACTTCTTCTACAAGTTCTTTACCTTTTCCAGGTTCAACAATCGCAGCTGCGCCGCTGCCCACACTTAATCCGCTTGCTGCACCAAGTTCCACCTGTTTTTTCACATATATATAAGGTGTATTCTTTTCCTCGCAAAGTGCGGGAAGATGCATGACAATTTCAGGCGGATTTACGTCTTCGCCTATTATTACAAGTTTTGCGATACCGCGCTCGATCGCTTTTGTGGCTTCGTTTGTTCCCTTCTTGATCTTTCCAGTATCCCGTGCCATCTCAAGAGCTTCTAATGCTTTATTGGATAGTTCAGCGGGAACTTCAAATTTTATATAGGTTGGTTGTGCCATTTTAATTACTTCCTTCAGGATTTTATCCTTCATCATTCATTTGAATAAAAGTATCGGCGCTTTCTACAGCATGATATGCTATATATTTTGCGCCTAGGATGTCTCCTCATTCAAAACTGTGAACAGTTCTGGTGATACTATTTTAACAACGGTATAATTTCCACTTTGATTGACGTTATATTGCTCGAAACCTTTTTGTGTGCTGTTGGCTTTTGACTGGTTAAGTTTTCTCAAAACAGTTGAGTTTGCATCAAGATAAGCTGTGGTCCTTTCATAACTTCCATTGACAATTCCAACACCAAAATAGAACTGCTTAGCAAATGTTATATTTGAATTAACAATCTGGAATGGCGCTGGTTCCACTTTACTTATAAGTCCTTCGTACTGATCATATGATGTATTTGTTTTATTTTGCCCATAAATAATTTCCAGAACATTTACAGCAGTCTGGGGTTGAGCAAAAATAGTAGGTGTTCCCATTATGTTATACATCCCATAAATATCCTGTTCCTGACGTACCAAAATGTTAGTATCAGGTACAACTATATAATCAAAATCATTATTCGGAGTCATCATTGTGCTTAAAAGAAGGAGTGAACTGTTATTTCCTTCCCGAATCCCTGCGTAATACAATTTTGTAGCATTTGATTTATAGAGCTTTGTATCTACTTCCTGAATTAATCCGCCGATCATTGTATTTTCCGATCTTGTCCATTGCATCATTTGCGGAGTCATGCTTTCAAGATCCACGTAATATGCTACTTCAGCCCCTTGGGGCGTCATTTTGAGAGAATCAGAAATAGAATAGAACGGCTGGTTAATCGTCCATAAACTCGGATCGTATTTACCCAGATTTGTATCCGGAGTATTGGTTTCCTGTGTAGTGCCGTCTTTTGCCCCTATGAAAAAATAGGCGAATACCGAGCCTAACATGGTAAATACAAGAAAGGCTGCCAGTAATTTATATGCCAACTGCTGATTCATGCTACCCCTAATTACTTTTCTCATATTAAAGGATAACTTTTATATACAATGTACGTAATTATACATTAATGTACATGAATGTACAATGATCTTTATGAAAGACTATATCAATAAACTTATCCAGAAACAACACCTCACAACAGAAGAGGCACAGCTTGCGATATCTAAAATATTTACCGATGCGACTGATGTCCAGATAGCAGCATTTTTGACGGCAATGAAAATGAAAGGCGAAACACCTGCCGAGATCGCAGGACTTGCATTGGGAATGAAGAAAGCCGCCAATATCATTAACCCGAAAGTCAACGGGACACTTATCGATACTTGCGGGACAGGCGGCGACTCGACAGGAACAATTAATGTAAGCACTGGCGCAGCACTTGTAGTTGCAGGTGCAGGCGTTCCTGTTGCAAAGCACGGGAATTACTCTATCACTTCAAGATCGGGAAGTGCTGATGTTCTACGTGAACTTGGGGTAAAGATAGACGCTTCTCCCGGAGAGGTGGAAAAGACAATTGAGACGGTTGGTATCGGGTTCATGCTCGCCCCGGTATTTCATCCTTCTATGAAGCGCGTGGCGCAGATAAGGCGCGACCTGGGTTTCCGGACTGTTTTCAATATCCTCGGGCCGCTAACAAATCCCGCGAATGCAAAGGCGCAGGTGATAGGTGTATTTGACAGCTCCTTATGTGAGCCAATGGCAAACGTACTCAATATCCTGGGAACAAAAAGGGCGCTTGTCGTCCACGGCAGCGGCATGGATGAGATCTCGACAACTGGTGAAACACAAATTGTGGAACTAAATGGCGGAAAACTTACAAAATACACTACAACACCTGAAAAACTTGGCGTTAAGCGTGCTTCAATGGGCGACATCGCCGGAGGCACACCAGAAGAAAATGCAAGGGATATCGTGGATGTTCTAAAAGGCAAAAAAGGAGCAAAACGGGATATAATTGCTGTAAATGCGGGTGCAGCACTTTTTGTTAGCGCAAATGCGGAAAATCTTGCCGCCGGAATAAACCTGGCAAACAAGGTAATAGACAGCGGCGCAGCGCTAAAAAAGCTGAAAGAACTCGTAAACGCGGCAGGCGAACCTGAAAAACTTGCACGGTTCTTATAAATTATAAAAAGGGTTGAATGATGAAAGTAAAGATTTGCGGTATAAAGAGTGAACACGACCTTGCCGTGGCAATTAATGCAGGTGCGGATGCAGTGGGATTTATCACCGAAGTTCCTGTTGATTCTCCAAGGAAGATCACCCTTTCTGAAGCGTCAAGATTAATAGCCCATGTGCCGCTTTTTGTGACCTCTGTACTCGTCATCATGCCAAAAAGTGCGGATGAGGCTATCGATATGATCCATGCAGCAAAGCCCACTGCCGTCCAGATCCATAATTCACTCCCCTTTGAAGAACTTAAGAAGATAAGAGAAACAGGCGTGAAACTCATTAAAACAATTCCCGTTTCAATACATGCTGATGCGGATATGCTAATTGATCTTGTAAAAGACCTTTCGGGAATAGCTGATGCAGTACTGCTTGATACTGTTCTTGATGGGAAGACCGGGGGAACTGGTGTTACGCACAACTGGGAATTAAGTTCGAAAGTCGTTCTGAACGCTGGTCTTCCTGTGATATTGGCCGGCGGCCTGAACCCGGAGAATGTAAAAGCTGCGGTTCAATGTGTCCGGCCACATGCGGTCGATACGGCATCCGGCGTTGAGACCGATGGAAGAAAAGATGAAATGAAAGTGATAGATTTTATAAATAACGCGAGAATGACATGAAATTTGATATTGGTGAAGAGGAATTCATCTGCCTCGCAGAAGACAGACCAGCGATAATCCAGCTTAAAGCAAAAGTGAAAGCAGATTGTTCACCGCTTGAACTTTATGCCTTGCTTGATAAAAAATGCGCATATCTTCTTGAATCAGTCGAGAAAGAAAAAAAGCATGCCCGGTTTTCATTTGTGGGTTCACAACCCGATGCCATAGTTACGGTAAAGAACCGCATGATATCACTTGACTACCCGCACAAGACTGATTTTATAGGATTAATAGAATCTTCACTTTTGAAAGTCTGTGAATTTTACAAAGGAAAAAAAGGCAGAATTAAAGCCGGTTTTGATACAATGGATGCTCTAAGAGCTGCTTTTTCGGCAAAGGATGTTAAATTCAAAGGTGCGGGTTTTGACAGGCAAACATTTCTTGGAGGTGCTATCGGTTTTTGCGCTTATGATATGGTGTATGACTGCTGGCTGGATATCTCTCCCGGGAAAAGCCTCACACCTGATGCGCAGTTTGCGCTTACTACCAAAACCATTGTATTTGACCATCTTACCAATGAGACATTTATTGTCATTACACCATTTATTCCTGGCGGGGATGATGCAGGAGAGATTTACAATAAGGCGCTTGAAGATGCGAATAAACTTGCTTCCACGATTGGATCTGCCCGACCTTCTGCTCTTGAAAAAAATAAACCTTTAAAGATCAACAGCAATATGGAAAAGAGCGAATATGAAGAAATTGTCAGGAAAGCAAAACAACATATTATTGACGGGGATATCTTCCAGGTAGTACTTTCGCGAAGGTATGAAGTGATCACTGACCAGACCCCGCTTGAATTATATACTTCCCTGCGAAGCGTTAATCCAAGCCCTTATATGTATCTATTTGAGTTTGACGGTACTGCGATCATAGGCGCAAGCCCTGAGACCTTAATGTCTGTTCACAATAGAAAAGTCATGATCAACCCCATCGCAGGCACCTGCCCGCGCGGCAAAACCCGGGCAGAAGATGAAGATTTTGCAAAAGAAATGCTTGGCAGCGAGAAAGAGAGGGCTGAACATGTGATGCTTGTTGACCTGGGGCGAAACGATGTACGGATGGTTTCAAAAGGCGGGACCGTGAAAGTCGATGATTTCATGTCCGTGATCAAATATTCCCATGTCCAGCATATCGAAAGCACAGTATCCGGGGAACTTCGTGATGAATGCGATCAGTTCGATGCCACACGCGCTATATTCCCGGCAGGAACTCTGTCAGGCGCGCCAAAGATACGCGCGATGGAGATAATACATGACCTTGAAAAAGATGCCCGCGGAATATACGGCGGAGGCGTGGGTTATTATTCATGGAACGGGGATGCTGATTTTGCCATCGTAATAAGGACGATAATAAAGAATGGGAATAAGGCTATAGTCCAGGCTGGCGCCGGCATAGTTGCAGATTCTGATCCCGAATATGAGTATAACGAGACGGAGCGCAAGATGGCGGCAATGATAAAGGCCATAGGAGGAACATGAAAGTATTATTCGTAAACAACAAGGATTCATTTGTCTGGAACCTTGTAGATTATGTCTCCATATTTGAGCCTGATACCGTTGTCGTTCCCAACACAATCTCACTAAAAGAAGTCAGGGATATAAACCCTGATGCTATTGTGATCTCACCAGGCCCCGGTCATCCTGCAAACCCCAGGGATATCGGGAATTGTCTTGATATTATCAGGGAATCAACCGTACCCGTACTTGGCGTTTGTCTAGGTCACCAGGCGATAGCTGTAGCTTTTGGAGGTGAGGTAGCTCATTCCCCTTCGGGGCCGCTGCACGGAAAAACAAGTCCTATAAACCACAATGGCAAAGGAATATTCCAGGGATTGCCCGTTCCGCTTGTCGGAGGAAGGTATCATTCACTTGCTATAACAAGATTGCCGCATGAGCTTGAGGTAACAGCACGGACAAAAGACGGCATAATCATGGGAGTAAAGCATAAGGAAAGGCCGATATATGGCTTGCAGTTCCATCCTGAGTCTGTGCTTACGCCGCAGGGATTGAAGATAGTGGAGAATTTTCTGTCACAAAGTAAAGAATAATAATATGAATGAGAGTTTCAGTGATGATAGGTAAGCTTACGAAAATGAAGAAATCCCAGATTTGTGAGTATTTTGGGGCTCTGAAAGATAGCAAAACACTGGATGAAATAGAAGATGATTGCAAGAAAATAAGAGCTGCTGCGAGGCACAGGATATGAATGTCCTGGATACGAGCGTTATTATCGATTAATTTCAAAGGCAAAAATAAATCCTTTGATATTGTAGGAACTTCTGATGCTGTGAACTACGCAACCCTAAAGGGCTTGCGCGTCTTGCGTCATCATGGCTCTACTGAGTCCACTCGGACAAGCGTTAATTCCCGCAGTTCCTACGGTACTTTTTGATCTTGCTAATATATTTCTTGCA
>JBAQLI010000043.1:0-3058 GCA_049301735.1 Candidatus Methanoperedens sp. | reverse complement strand
GAAATATATCTATGAAACATTAAAATTGATACCGGAAAAACCAGATCCAATTTTAATTCAGCAAATGTTTGCAGAAATAACGAAAATAGGTAGTATTAATGCTCCTTAATGGCGAAGGTATTGATTTTATAGAATCATTTTATTCACACTGCATGTGCATAAATACTTAGTCCTTGTCCAAAATACGAGTCATAAATATGCTGATACACCACATCACATTTGTGTTGAAATAACTCTTTTGTATAGGTTCTTGGCAATTCCTGATCCAAAATAATTTCGATCGATTGTAACACAGCAGCCCGTGATTGCTGGCGCTTTCTCCAATCAAGAACAAGTTTCCCCTGTTTAAGTATTTCAAGAAGATCATGAGCCACCTTCTTTACTTCTTGCTCCTCCTTCTTGCTGAGGGTCATCTCAGGTTTTATCAAGAGGTCAAAGATTGCCAATTCCTCCTCACTGAGATTTTCCGAAATTCCTCTCTTTTCTTCTGCACTCAGTCCCTGGGCATACTCCATAAGTTTTTTGAAGAATGTTTCCACATTATAGGAGCCTGAATTGTAATCATCGATCAGTTTCTGGAACTTCTCCAGGTAACTCTTATGGCTTTTCTCAAACTTCGCTTTCAGCGCCTCAAAGTCAATCTGGCTCAAATCGACAAGACGATATTCATCAGAGCTTTCCCGGATAACATATCCTTCAGTGGCGATGGACTCATCGAGCAGATTTTCAACCGAATTCATTACCTGGGTAATATCCGTTTCCAGTGCAAGGGAGCGAATCTTCTCTGCAATTATCGCAAATAGCATTTGCATCTGACCGAACTCATTGGCTGCTGGGTCGGAGAGGATAGCCCTGTATATTCTGACCACATTAGCTGCCATCGAAAGGTACTTCACTTTTGATTCGTCGCTGGTCAATATTGCATCAATCGCATCATCAATCAACTTGACACGCTCAAAACCATAGACTGCTTGTATCTTCGAGATGGCTATGCCTCGTTCTGTACAAAATGCTGTAGTTTCCAAAATAATATTTTTTAGTTCCACAATCAGACCGTTTAATTTGTCTCCAAACACACGGTTTGCCCGTGCAATTGTCTGCATGAGTGTATGGTTTCGCATGGGTTTGTCAAGGTAGATGGTGGAACACGATGGTACATCAAAACCTGTCATCCACATGGCGCATACGAATACGATGCGCAAAGGATCATCAGAATCCTTGAACTTCTTATCAAGGCCCTCTTTTACTATTCTCTTATTTGTGCACCTTATCGTACATTCGAACAGCAGTTGCTTTGTCAATGGAAACGACCATTGCTTTCCCGAATTGTCCGCGTCCCATGAAATGAGCGACAAGGTCTTTAGCTATCTTCTCCAGCCGGTCATCCCTTGTTATCAGGTGGTATTCACGCGAAAACTCATGTTCAAGTTTATTCTCCTGGTCTGGATCGAGTTCAGCCTCTTCGATAAGACGCTGCAGGTCTTCGTTCAATTCCTTGTTGGTCAGTTGAAGCTCAAGGATGCGGTTTTCATAATAAAGCGGAACTGTAGCACCGTCATCTATGGATTGTTTGAAGTTGTAGATGAAGACAAGCGGCAGACCGTTTACAAAGCCCACAAGGTCGGCGCGGCGCTTGTACATATCTCTGGAAATCCGGAACTGCGATGCAAGGAAGAAGTCGTTATCAGACGGCTCATTCCAGTCGATTACCTGGACGTTCTCAACTGTTTCTTCGTTTTCTTTGCCCGGAACGAAACTTTCACGCAACAGTTAGCGGTTTCCCAGCCAAGCTTGCGGAACAGTTTGATTGCTGGCTGCTCGACAAGCGAATCTTCGGAGTAATCGTTCATTTGCTATTCTTTATGTTAAATTATTATTTAAAGATGTGTATATATTAACCGCGCTTTCATGATGCTTTCTCACTGCATATTTAAGCGCGCTATATACAACTTTATTTATTTTTTCCTTATCTACTGCTAGCCCTCTCATCCTTAATAGCCATTTAACAATAAGTTTTAACTTATCATAAATCTTAATGTATATTTATGCACAGTGAAGATTCTGTTTCGGGAATTACAGCAGATCTAAGTCATATGATAGGCTTACCTGAGAATGAGCTTATCCATAGAGGTCTGGTATCCTTTATAGAAAAGGAAATCAGGCTTGCAGAGGCAGATATATCTGATCTGATTGACAGGTATAATGTTGCCTTGAAAGAGGATCTGTATGAGGCAATCAAGTCAAAAAAGATGCCAAGCCATCCAGCCTGGGAAGATTATATTGTCTGGAAGAATAAAGAAAAATATATCAATGATTTGAAAGTTCGCCTCGGTAGGGTACAATAGATGCTTTTAATATATAAAGCGCTTGAAGAGATTGCAAGAACCGATTTTTCAGATATTGTCAAAGATACAGCACTTATTGGCGGCAAATCTGCACAGCCAAATAAGCTGAGAATACATTTAAAAGACGGGAGTTTCCTTGATGTCTGGCTCAGCGACGAGGACGATTATTCATTCCACTGGGAGCAGAGGGCGGTGAGAGGATTGGTTCATCGATGGGACAACGCTCCCGATCATCCTGAGATCGAGACTTTTCCGCACCATTTCCACGATGGTAAAGAGGGCAATGTCAAGAACAGCGGCTTGAATACTGGAAATCATCGCTCATCTAAAGCAAATCGTTGCTACATAAATTATTAGAACCAGATCCAATAAATATATAGAGTGTATGATTAAAGGGGAGTTAGCAATATCAGATTTTATGCCTTCTGAGGAGAAATGTTTTGAACATCTTCGGCAAACTCGCTGGCATAATGGTGTAGTTTGCCCGAGATGTAATTCCAAAGAGATGAAGAAGAACGGGACTGAAAACGGTAGTCAGAGGTACTACTGCTATGGGCATGATGGTACTTTCAGCGATACTACAGGCACAATATTCTACAGATCGAAGATACCTCTCAATTATTGGTACTACTTCATTTTCTACTATCTGCAGAACCATTCTGCCAATCAACTTAGCCAAGTTTTAGGAATAAGTTATCCAACAGCTCTGGGCA
>JBAQLI010000042.1:0-1923 GCA_049301735.1 Candidatus Methanoperedens sp. | reverse complement strand
GGGGAAATATATCTATGAAACATTAAAATTGATACCGGAAAAACCAGATCCAATTTTAATTCAGCAAATGTTTGCAGAAATAACGAAAATAGGTAGTATTAATGCTCCTTAATGGCGAAGGTATTGTCCTGAGAACCTGCTTAAGTATGCCCAAATAATCAAAAAAATCCCAAAAACCGTAAGAGCCCAGAATAGTATTTTCTGTGCTTTCTCCGATATCCCAAAATCGATCGCAAATACTCGAAAACCATTAAGCGCATGGGGGATCACAAGGACTAAAAGGATCAATAAAGCGATCCGGCCTGGTAAAAAAAGCGTATTTATCAAGAAATCAAAGGGTGTTTTCACACCAGAAAAATGAACCCACCAGACATGGATGAACAGGTAAATCACAAGCAATAATCCCGTAACGCGTTGGAGCAGCCATGCCCACATACCTGTGCCATAAGCTCTTTCTTTATCCATAGTTACCTCAATATATTTTTAATTTTCTGCACTATTATTTTTCTTATAAGTCCTGTAATAGCATTTGTGGGAGGCACCTGTTTAGGACAGACTTCCACACACCTGTAAACGCGGTCACATGCCCAGACGCCGTCTGTAAAGTCCACTTTTGTTAGCATTTTTTGGCGATCCGGGAATCGCGGATCCATATAGAACCGCCATGCTTTTGCAAGCGCGGCAGGACCCAGATAATCTTTATCTCTTGCAGAAACAGGACATGCGCCGTAACAAAGACCGCAAAGGATACAGGAGGCGTATTTATCAACTTTTTTCGTATCCTCCTGCGACATCATATTCTCTTGCGGAGTTGTATTTTCAACATCGAACCATGGTTCAACTGATTCATAATGTTTGAAAAAAGGCTTCATATCAACTACCAGATCTTTGATCACAGGAAGGTTCGGTAAAGGTTCTATCAGGATTTCATCCCTTGCCTTAAATTCTGGTTTTGCAAGAGGTCCGTATGGTGAGATCATTAGCACTTTCTCACCAACAATTTCAGACACCTGGGTACGGCATGCAAGGCGCTGCTTTTTGTTTATTAGCATGGCGCATGAACCGCATACTGCTCCGCGGCATGAATACCGGAATGCCAGGGTGCTGTCAATTTCATCCTGTATCTGGAAAAGCGCATCCAGCACGGACATCTGAGTATTTGGTTTTACTTCAAACCTCTCAAATTTATAGTTCTCCCCATCGAATCTCTTGATCTTAAATTTCATGGATTTCCCCATTCACAAGAATATCATCTATAGCTATTGTTTGGATATATATTAATAGTTTGTTTGGTCAAGGAGTTTGATCGAAATATAAGATAGGTTCTTAAATCAATAGATTGTTAACCATACCAATGATTCTTGATTACAAAGATATTGCAGAATATATCATTACTAATTACAGGAATAAAGTCGTGGAAGTAGGAGTTGGAAGCCTTCCCCAGGTTGCTCTTCTTCTCAAGGATAAATTGGATGTAGTAGTTACGGATATCAATGAACAGAAATATGCAGGAGTAAGATTTTGCAGGGATGATATCTTCAAACCTGATATGGGAATATACAGGAATGCATCCCTTATTTATGCTATCAGACCTCCCATTGATCTTCAGGATGCTATCGCTGCAATTGCCAGGGAAGTTAAGGCTGATCTTATCATACGGCCATTCGGGAATGAAAAAGCAGATTTGATAAAATATTTTAAAGAGTATTCCCTTGTGAATTATCAAAAAGCAAGATTTTATTTGTACAGGTCTTGATTTTAATCATTTTTTGATAATTTTAAAAAGGAGTTCGCTTTGGAGTTGTACCGTCATAAGTTCCACATGCGGAACTTTTTTAAATAATATATGATTTTTTAAAGCAAACTGTTATGCTTTAATAGATATTTTTCTTAATATGAAGGCAAATCGCGATATTGTTCTTA
>JBAQLI010000041.1:0-5650 GCA_049301735.1 Candidatus Methanoperedens sp. | reverse complement strand
CCTTTATTCCATCCCCCCATCACCCCCTCAAATGCCCCGGCAAAAAATAATAAAATGCTCCATTCGAATCCTGGCTTTTGAATTTTATCGCCGATGCTTCTCCCTTCTCAGGTTTCACATATATCTTATCTCCCATGATATTGACTATTCTCCAGATACTCCCGCCCAATAGAAAAATTTCATCAACCGGATATTGTACCTCCCCCACAATTCGTTTGGAATTGATGTCGATAACTACCAATCTTTTACTATTAGGTATATTCGAATGAATTTTCCCTTTATCTCCCATATCCATCAATTTGGTTGCTGCATACCATTTTCCGTTTCTTTTTTCTATCCAGCTTTTTCTCATAAGATAATTTGAGATATCCCTGAGGTCATTTTCTGAACAGAATTCATTAAAAAGCTCCGAAAAATATTTATTATCCAGTCCCTTCGGGTTGGCATAAAGAGACGAAAATATTTGCTGCACAGCTACAGACAGATCAGGTGAGTAATCAACTGATTCAACACATCCTTCAATTGCATTTTTGAACATATGTTCAAGTAGTAACTTTTCACAATCCGAATTGTAAATAGCAAAAACCCTGTTCTTAAGTGTGCGTCTGCTTCCTCTTCCGATCCTTTGAAGCAGCGACGAAATACTCCATGGAACTTCTGCAAGCACTATGGAATCAATATCTCCGATATCAATCCCAATTTCTAGCGTCATAGTGGCTATGCAAACTCCATATTGCGATTCTTTCATAAAGCTCTCGGCTTCTTCCCTGATTGTTTTGCTTAAACTTCCATGATGAACAGCTACCCGGTTAGACTCCCACAAACCCTTGCATTCTGATGCCATTGTCTCAGTACTTGCTCTTTTATTGCAGAAGATCAGTAACTTTTTAAGTCTCTCAATTTTTGTATGTTCAAAAACTTCTCTGACCGATTGAACAAGTGTATAATCGATTTCCCGCCTGCCTGAAGCTTTAACAATCTCAAAATTTTTGAAATATCTGCATGCTACTTCTTCCGGATCGCTTATGGTAGCAGATAGTACATAAATATTAAAACCCGTTTCTGCAGTACATTTTAACCTCTTCAAAAGCAATCGAAGTTGATCGCCCCTGTAAGTGTTATCCAGAAGATGCAGTTCATCAAGGACTACAGCTTTTATATCATTAAATGATCCGGGATGCCTGCAAAGCAATGAATCAAAAGATTCCGGTGTAGTTATTAAAAAATTGGGAGGTTTATTAGGATTAAATTGTGGATTATCCCCGGTTTTTATTGATACTGAAACTTCAAGTTCCTTCAGTTGCCCGTTTAAGCGATAGTAGATATCATTGACTAAAGCCTTTGTCGGGGAAATATACAGGATCGCCAGGTTTTTCCATTCTTCCCTCAAAAACCTTTCAATTAGCGGCGCAACCACAGCTTCCGTCTTTCCGCTTGCAGTTGATGAAACAACTATGGCATTTTTTCGTTCTAATACCACAGGTATGGCTTTTAATTGAATTTCTAATAATTTTCCGAATTTACTAAAAAAAGTGTTCCATGTTCTGCCAAGTTTTCTCTTTAAATCAAAAATTTGCCCGGCTGAACTCATCTTACGAGCTCTTCCATACTTTTGTCAGGGTAAAATCGCATAAGGTCTAACGCTTCCACTATCCCTTTAATGAATTTTCTAATATTATGTTTTGGCACAAATTTAACTATTTCCGATATTTCAGATATGTGAATATTACCTTTGTAATCATAGGCTTGTTTGTATATTTCGATGATTTTCTCTGAAATCTCCCTTAAGATCGCATCGTTACCGATCTGCTCAAGTTTTAATTCTTTGGCCATGTTGAATGGCCCCTTGTCCAGAATCGAAAAATCCGGAGTAAACGCAAGAATATTTTTGACACAACAGGGATTGTTCCATAAAAAAGGTAGCTGGCTGCGGCCGCAATACTGTAATCCTGTATTAGAACCCCACCATCCTTTATATGTTCGATGCTGATAAAATTTATTTTTTTGTACTTCTTTCACCAGCCGTTTGTCATTATTTGCCATGAGAATAAGTCCTGTTAAATAATTTTGTGTATTTTTGTTTTGATATGAGGTGTACCATGAAGAATCAACACTTTCTCCCTCATCAAATAAAATTAAAAACCCATTCAATCCAAGAATGTTTTTCACAGCCCAGCCAATTCCACTCAATAAATAGCAGTAGATATTTGCACATGTAGAAGAGTCGTGCATCTGAGGATAATCATACCAACCGGGTTTTCCTTCTATCCATTCCCAGAAGTCCTCTTCATCAGCTTCATTTCTAATTATATCAATAGCTCTATTCAGATATTGATGTTCATTAAGTTTATAAAAATCATGGTTGTTTGCGATTTCTCTTAAAAATTCCCTGAAATTCCCATCTTTGGCTTTAAATTTGAAAGAATTGATTATATATTCATACATTTTCTTTGGTTGATGAAATGATAATTCGCCGGGATTAAGATTGACTATTGAAACTGCCCAGTTTTCTTTGAGAGCTATTGAATATATGTATTCCAGGAAATGCGTCTTTCCACTTCCATATTCACCAGTTATTACCATTGTCCCATCATCTGGACAACTTAACCAGCTATTAATTTGATTTATTTCATTGTGGCGTCCAAACGTAAACTTTCCAATGTCGCTATGAGGAACAATACCTAATTTTAATGCCTCAATTATTTGTCTTGCTTTAAACTGCTCTGCCGATAATAGAGGTGGTTGTGATTCTGTCGGCTTTGTTGGAATAGTTGGTCCAGAGATAAGTTTAATATCGTCTCTTCTGACCCATCTTGAGATACCATCTTCAAATCTTATGTATAGTTCAAATCCTTTAAATCTTTCTTTTTGTTTTACTCCTCTTCCGTATATTTTATGTTCCAACATCTGCATCTTTCTTTGCCCCTATAGCTCGACATCTTCAGGAGAAACAGGTTTTCCATCTTTATGCAGTTTATGAAATGCTTTAACAATTTTCTGGACAAATAGCCTCTTGTGACCGACTTCCCTCTTTCTCTCATAAGCGGCCTTTGCGATATTACTTAGAGTTTCTTCAAGTGCGATTTTATCAAATTGCATAGTGTAGGCTATTTCATAAATATGTGCCAGTTTTCTTCCGGTTTCGATCAACAGTTCTACTGCATCCATCGGAATTTTTTCAAGATCTATTTTAACTCCTGTCGGATTTATTTCTGAATCAAAAACTTCAGACAGTCTTTGACGTAAAGCTTCATAAATGTTGGTCTTGCCTTCAAGAAAATTCTCATCCGGAACTGAATAGAACCACATCGTATGCATTAAATTGCCCCGCCCGCATTCATCTATCAGTTCTCTTAAATTAGTAAGAAGAATACTTTTTTGTTTGGAACTCATGCTTGAATTTTGTTCTGCTTCATCCATAAGTACGATAAGTCCGGAATATCCTATTTCCTGTGTCCACTGCACAAGTGAACGTATCATTTTAAATGCCGTGCTCTTCTCTATTTTTTCAAAAATTTTAAACTCTTTAAGCATACTTTTAGGAGGATTTTCACCTTTTAACCATTGCATGATCAATGTGAAGTCATCATCACGCTTTTCCGCTAAGCTAAGAAAGCTCTCCTTGATAGCATTTCTGAAACTGGTACTTTCATATGGTCCAATAGAAGAAGCATAGCGATCAAGTTCTTGCAGTACAGCATCTGGGGATAGTTTATCCGAAATTTCCATATACTTTCGATTGTACAATGCTTTTATAACAGCCTCTATTCCTCGTTCATATCCCGATAAAAGTTCATCCGGTGTTTGTGTATAGATAAGATTTGCAGCTATTGCCCTGTAGACCATATCCAGTTTATGGAACGGTGTCTGTTCCGGGCTTAATTCTATATATGATGTTATGTAGTTGTATTTCCAGGCATTTTCCCGGATACAATACAAAAAGTGGGTTTTTCCGCCTCCATATATTCCAACTACCATTTTAAAAGTTGAGCCGCCTTCCTTTATGAAACTTTTGAGGTATTCTTCATCGATTGTTTTAAGGTAATCATCCAGTCCAACTGTGAAGTATTGGAATCCATACTCAGGAGGGTTTCCTGAACCTCCCACACTTTCTATTATTTTTTTTGCAACATGATGATCTATTTCTACATTTTTCTCAGCTTCATTTACCATCGTCATAGCTCCCTGAACTTAATATGTGAAATATAATTACCATCTCCTTTTTCATTTGATGGGATCCACAAAAAATCGGCTCTTCTGGCAGTAAACGCCCTCGTAGCAGTTATCATATTTATTTCATGATTTTCTATATTCCTTTCTTTCAACCTGTATAAATCATAAGCAAAGAAAACACTCCCATAATCTTTGTATCTATTCTTAACAGGATTTGTTTTGAAGGTAATATCCTGTATTAAAAAAGCAAACTCTGAAAGAATATCCCTGATTTTTACCTGATCTGCGATTTTTAGTTTATTACGGTAAGATGCTATTTTATAAGCTTCATATAAATATGAACTGAAGGTTTTATCGTCATACCTTTGTTGAGTGTTCTTATTGTGAATATCCTTAAGTTTTTCAACGATATCTTCAGGTACAAGTTTGCATATTTTCAATTTTTCTTGCAGAGGGCCAAACCAGATTGCAACAGTATTATTTTCTAAGTTCACTTCTAACGTGTATAATAAAACCTTGAGATCCGGATAGTGCCCTTCTAATTCAAATCCGGATTGCTTGAGCGATTCTTCTAATTTTAGTCCAAAGCTTTTGTGGACAGAATCTTCCCACTCAGGAATTTTTAATTTTATTGGCTGCAAATGCTGCTCAATACCTTCCTTTATATACTCATCCACTCTGCTCTGTTTTAATGTTTTTTCAATTCCAATCATATCCTTTTTTATCTTGTGAAAGTTATTAATTGGGTCGTTCTCTGTGAGTTTATCAATAGACTTGATGTAAGTCAGTATGTTTTTTATATTAGCTCCATCTTTTGAAAGTGTTTTTAAATAATCTTCATCTGCATTCATATTTTTGTTATATTCATCTTTAATATTAAAGTCATCGTTTTGATTTTCTCTTTCCTTTACCGGATGGCGTTTTCACCATATCCGCAGCTCTAGTCGCGAACCAGCACGCCGGGCACTTCGGGTTAGCGTGTGGGGGGCATGGGGATGTGCGATGGGGGGCGCTGGGTTGCGTTATTTGTGGTTTTATCTATTCTTTTCACCGCAAAGTACGCAAAGGGCGCAAAGATTTTGAAGCGCCTATCTGCGTTTTTGTTGCGGTTTCGCGCGTTTTTTGAGAGCGGCACTCGGTGGGTTAAGTTTTAGGGAAGCTTTTTTGGATTTATCGACCCGCGCCGGACATCGTGCGCCGATGGAACACAATGGATTTGGTGCAAAATTGAAGGTAGAGATTATTTAATAATTTATTCAAGAGTGATGGTATAAATATTTACGTAACTTATTTCAATTGAGATTATAATATAGCAAATTATATTATACGATTACAGATTTACTATGTTGAGATCGCTCATCTAAAGCAAATCGTTGCTACGTAAGTTATTAGAACCAGATTCAATAAATATATAACATGTATGATTAAAGGGGAGTTAGCAATATCAGATTTTATGCCTTCTGAAGAGAAATGTTTT
>JBAQLI010000040.1:0-37062 GCA_049301735.1 Candidatus Methanoperedens sp. | reverse complement strand
TTCAAAAGTAATGGTAAACCTTGCATAAACAAAACATTATGAATATCACACAGGTCTACAGAATACGGTTTGCAAAACATTACTCTTCATAACACAGAGAGTTACCATGGTTTATGAAGAGGATACGTAAAATTGTTGTTTATGCTGTCTATGCCGTTTAAGTTTATTGTCTTTGATGTGGCATTGGAGTTCATCCAGCTTGCATTTGCCTCTTCGGTCACGATATAGTTCCCTGGAACAAGATTGAGGAACTGGTAGAAGCCATTCGCATCTGTTATGGTGTTGTTTACCTGGCCAGTAACAGGGTTTTTGACCGAGATATTCCAACCCGCAACACCCGATTCACCCTGATCGCTTATTCCGTTGTTATTGCTGTCATTGATCTTGAAACCAGTGATGTTGGCAGCATCCTGGAGAATCTTGCCTGTGAGCACGAAAAGGTTTGTTGTTATGGTAGTTTGCACGCCTGGTAAAACCGGGTCAAGGTCAACTCCTGCAGGCCCATCGATTCGGAAGAAGTTGGTGTTGAACGGACTGCCAGTCACGTTAGACGGGGTAGCTCCATCTCCGATATAACCTGCTGGCGGTGGGGGATCATCCACCGAAGTCAGGAACGGCCCTATCCGGCTTGAAAGAGGAATAGCAAAATTACACAAAGAATCCGCAAGACCGAAACATCCATGATCTTGAGTGTAGAAGACCGCACGAGGACCGGGTTCAGTGACATTGAAAACATCTACTCCATAAGGATGGGTCACCGTGTATATTCCCGCCTCTGGCGCATCCATCACAATACGGACCCGGCCAAAAACAGCTTGCTCGTTAACTGCAACAGGTCCGTTTGTAAATGCTCCTTCCATGGCAAGTACCAATCTTGCCCTGCCCGCAGAACCTGTATCAGCACCTATATCCATTGAACCATCAGCTGACCAGTAGAACATTTCTTCCGGGAAATTAGTGGGGAAAACTATTGGCTCTGATAGGTTGAATCCCGGATCCGCAAGCAATGCACAATTTGTGTCAGCTAACCCATCCGGCCCTGCAAGGCAGGGTTCAAGAGGCAGTCCTTTAGTATCCAGATACCATCCGGGAAAACCATTTGAAGTATCCACAGGTCCCACGGCCTGTAATCCTGTAACCCTTGTGGTCGTGCCCAGAGTCGTTGTCGCATTAGCATCTGTTTGAGAGGTCGCTGTTACATTTACATTAAAGTTTCCTTGACCTCCACTGGTTACATTGAGAAGGACGGTCCCGCTCATACCGGGAGCCAGGGTAATGACGGGTATGTCAAGGGCTGCTGCTGCGCCCTGTGGATTCTGGATTGAAAGGTCAAATGTGTCCGGAAAATGTCCGATATTGGTCACTGTGATAACATAGGTTGCATTGATGTTTGGTTGTGTTAACCTTGATGATGTAGATGATTCATCCACCACCATGCTTACACCGTGATCAGCCAGGAATCGGTTTGTGAAGTTTACCATTGCGCTTTCCGTATTGGCCACAGTTATTACATTTGATATGGGAGTGGTGTTCTCCCAACCCGCTATTACTTCTTCACTTACATTATACGTCCCGTTCGGAATGTTCAACAATCGGTATAAGCCGCTGGAATCGGTAATTGTATTTGCGATAAAGCCTCTGGTATCATTGCTGACCGTGACTTTCCAGCCAGGAACAAGACCCTCGCCAGTGTCCAGTATTCCATTGCTATTCTTGTCATTTATTTTCAACCCTGTTATGTTGGCAGAGCCTGAAAACAACCTTCCTGTGAGTATGAAAAGGTTTGTTGTTATGGTAGTTTGCACACCTGGCAAAACTGGATCCAGGTCAACGCCTGCAGGCCCGTCGATTCGGAAGAAGTTGGTGTTGAACGGACTGCCAGTCACGTTAGACGGGGTATCTCCTCCGATATAACCTGCTGGCGGTGGGGGATTATCCACCGAAGTCAGGAATGGCCCTATCCGGCTTGAAAGAGGAATGGCAAAATTACACGGATAATCCGCAAGACCAAAACATCCATGATCTTGAGTGTAGAAGACTGCACGAGGACCGGGTTCGGTGACATTGAAAACATCTACACCATAAGGATGGGTCACTGTGTATATTCCTGCTGCCGGTGCATCCATCACGATACGGACACGGCCAAAAACAGCTTGCTCGCCAACTGCAACGGGTCCGTTTGTAAAGGCTCCCTCCAGGGCAAGTACCAATCTTGCCCTGCCCGCAGAACCTGTATCAGCACCTATATCCATTGAACCATCAGCTGACCAGTAGAACATTTCTTCCGGGAAATTAGTGGGAAAAACTATGGGCTGTGATGGGTTGAATCCCGGATCTGCAAGCAATGCACAATTTGGATCAAATCCATTTGGGCCCGAAAGGCAGGGTTCCAGGCGCAATCCATTAGAATCCTCGTACCAGATAGGGAAACCATTTGCCCCGCTGATAGGTCCCACGCCCTGCAATCCCGGGTTCACCAATGTGGTTAGTGTGACGTTATCTATTATCAGGCCTGAATTTGTATCAACATCAGCCTGGTCTGCCACCAGAAATTGTAAAGTATATTCACCTGGTTCATTAATTTGATAATAGGAGGTTTGGAAATCTGTTTTTCCATCCACGAAGCTTTCCCCACCAGATACCATCCATGGAAATCCATCAAGAATTCCCACATCCGGGAACCCGGATGTAGATTGTCCGCTACCGGGTACACTACCTTTTAAGAATACAGTTTCTATGTTACTATTTTTAGTGAGTTTTACCTGGAAAAAGTCATCCTGAAGGAAACCACCAAAACTTACTTCCGATGTAAGGAAGCTCCATTTGAAGCTTATTACTGCAGGGACTTGATTGGCATCAAGAGTGAATGTCTGGCTCAAATTTGCAATATCAAAATCTGGGTCGCCATTTCCATCCATATCGATACCACCATTAGAAGATGGCCCGGTGGATAGTAATACGAATTTACTGCCTTCCGGCGCATCCAGAGGAATATCGGACTGTAATGTCTCATCGAAATAACCCATCCCCCCGGAGGGAATAACATTAACTCCTCCATTCGGAGTCCACCCGTTTAAGGTGCCCTCTTCAAACCCGCCATTTATCACTGCTGCATCTGAAATCCCGCTCACTGCCATTATCCCGGCTAGGAAATATATTAATATTTTTATCATTTGTTTCATTTTTATACCCCAATTTGATGTCTTTTTTTGTGGTCATAGCTCCTGTGCCTTTATGGCCCAACCTGATGCAGATTAGCTCTCTTTTCCGGAGGTATGGGCTGGATACCTGCAGCTTCTGTGCTGTTAAATACCCTTATCAACCCCCAATGTCCTCCGGGAAGAACCCCGTCTTCAGGGGCGTTATTTCTGTTGTTATACATATAGTCCCCGGGCTGGCGCTGTTCTCCTCCTGCTCCTCCTATGAACCAGAAGTTGAAAGATTTACCTACGCCGAAGCTTCCCTCCGAGTCCACGGTGTTCGTGCCCGGATCATTTGGCTCATGCTGCCAGACATGTCCACTGAGTCCTATGGTCCGAACTCTTGCCAGGTCGCCAGGTACCATGGGACGAAACACTACCGGCTCTCCCACGAACGCTTCAAATACCGGTGTCTCAGGGTCCTGGAACTCTGTTGAGCTGAACGCCTTGTAAGCGCCCGGATTGAAAAGTTCCTCGGTGGGCATGAGCAAAACCGGATCAAGGGCCAGAGGTGCCCGGTTCTGGAGCCTCTCTGTCCTGTAATTTATGCCGCTTTCTCCCTGGTCCTCTACATCCTCGCATCGTGCCTTCTCAGGAGAGCACGGCTGGTGGTTCACCTCTAACACAGTCGGCGGTCCGATGAGGTCCGGAATTACGGAGTTGCTTGAGTTTCGCAGATTGAGGCCGTCGGCAAAGAGCGGTACGAACTCCCTGTACATGGTACCGTCCTTCAGCTTTATCACCGCGCTTGTTCCGTTATTGATCTCTTTTGTCAGGTCTCCGGGATCTATATACTTCGATCCGTTTGGCTCTATTATCAGTCCGGCGAACATTCCATGGTGCCTCTGACTCCTGATATCTCCATAGCCGTCCAGCAGCGTAGCGCCAAGCTCCTTATCCGCGAACCAGATATAGGTTATATTCTCTCCCGGACCCACAGTCTGATCCCGCATGAAGCCAACTGTCGCACCATCGCCGACGCTTGCTACCAATTTAACAAGGTGTGGATGCAGGCTTGTGCGATTTGACATTGGCCACTGCACGAACGAGAACACCGGATTGGGTCTATGCATACCTATTTGTGTTCCCCCGATCGGCAGGAATGGCTGTGCCAAAGTGAAGAAATCCACATCATCAGGCGACATGGCGGGCAAAATGGCATTCACCTGGGCATCTCCATAGTGCTGCAATGTGTTCGGGTCTAGCGATGTGGACGAGTAAGTTCCGTTCGGAAAGATCACATCTTTTCCCGCAGCAAGAGCCGCAAGATCAGGCAGGTGGTTGGTCAGGTTAACTTCGATGCAGTCACCCTGGTTTGCCCGTAACACAAGAGGCTCGGGTTTTTTTTCTCCTGTCTTCACTTTCTGCTCATCCTCAGCCAGGACGTACATCAGTCCGAAGGGATCATTCTCGCCGTACACATTATTGTATATTGTGGAGTTGTTCATTGCCACGATATTAAAGCGCTTCACAGGTGCGCCAACCGGGCATGGATTACTACCGTTCGTTAATCCTGGAGTGACAGGATCAGGCGCAAGTCCGGTTACGTTCTTGCCAAGCAACCCGAGTCCGGCTACGACCTGCGGCTTAGGCGCACCTGGCAGTACAGCCAGGGTTGGGGTCTGGCCATTCTCCACCCTGAACATTCCCCACATCCCATTCCAGAGATCATTGGTTGCGAATGAGCCAAAAAGATAATCTCCTGGCAGGCCTGCAATGATCAATCCTCCCTGTTTGAATTGCCCGGGCGGGGTCTTATTCACATTTCCCTGCAGCTCGAAATTGAACCACTCTCCTATATTGGATGCCTGGTTATCCGTGAGGAAAGAATCGGGATCCGAGGGCTGATGCAGCCAGCGGTGGCCATGTAACTCAAAGGTATGGTGTTCTTCATGAGCACCATCCATCAAGCGTATTACTACAGGGTCATTCATATATGCCCTGAACACCTCGGTCTCAGGATCTCCCCATACCCTGGAACTGAATATATAGGCCGGCTCTTTCATTGCCGCAGTCGCACTGGCATTACTTAAATTTATCCTTGCCTGGAAAGGTTCGATCTTGTAGTTCAGCGTGGTCGTGCCCTGGTCGGCGCCATATTCATCAGGGTCAAATGGCGGGTTGTAAGGCTTTTGCCTCAAGGCCGGGTTGAAGATAGGTGCAGTGTTGCCTATCTTGTATTGTTCGAATGCAGCCTTGAGTGTTACCGGATCAGCTATGAAGGTGGGTGTGAAATCGCTATATAACACAGCAAACTCTCTGAAACCGAGGTAGCCACCCCCGCTTATACCTTTTTTCTTGTCGTTAGTCGTCAGCGGTCTCACAAGGATATTCGCCGCTGTTCCAACACCTTTTACGTTAATGCGGGAAGCAGTAAGATTGCTGATATTCTTGCTTGCAGTAGCCGGACCGAGAAGGGTTCCATCGGGTTTGAGGTATGTTGAGTTCCTTGGCTCGATAATAAAAGCTGCATACAGGCCGCCCTGCTGATGTGAGGTCGGGAACTGGTGGTCATGGTTGAACACAGTCCTTCCGTTTATATCTGCAAAGATCCTGTAGCTTGCGGTTTCTCCTATCTTCTGGCTTATGTCATAATTCCAGTTGACGGAAGTGCCGTCGCTGCCCAGCTGGTCAAACCTTATTATGTGGATGTGATTAGAGACCTCAGGCGTATTTGTGAGGCCGTGGAATATGCCGTCATTCTTTCCAAGGGTCGGGATGTCCTTGTCGGGCTGCAATGCGTTCGTGGCATGGAACTCTACGCAGTCTCCAACGTTCGCCCTCCATGAGTACGGTTTGAGTTTGCCTGGATCTGCTTTTACCGCAGCCACATTCTCTTTCTCAACGTATGCCCTCTGTTCGGGATTGAAGAATCCCCCCCTGGCGTTCTGGATGAATGGCACCTGTATTGCCACAGGCTGGTATATCCTGTCCGGAGGTCTGTCAGGCGACCCGAATTCATTGTTGGGACCTGCGCACGGGTCAGCGAGCATTATACCCGGACTTATACCGTTGTAGGAGGCATTCTCTTCAAGTTCGGTAGGTACTGCCCTGTCACCGATTGGAATAGATATGTTCCAGACTTTCCCGGTCGTGGGATTCGTATATGTTGTGATGTTTTCCGGGTCTATTATGAACTTGGGCGGCTGGAGCGACTTGAGGCCGTACTTTCCAGCTATGAAGTTGGGATAACCCGGATGCGTTCCATTCGGGATTGTTGCCGTTCTGTTAGGCATACCCCTGGGAGCGGGTCTCCTGAAATCGCCGGTGTCAGAACTTCCGGGTTTCACATCAGGGTCTGTGGTATTAATCAGTGCAAGTTTTGCGGGCAGGGGAACAAGCACAGCCTCCTGCGTATTATCCGGATAAAGGAGCGGCGTGCCGTCGAACAGGGTCGCATTTATGTTGCTTCCATCTGTGAAGTTAATACGCAGCTTATCAAATACCCTTAAAGCGCTCCACAGGCCGCCTGCAAAGTGCGGATAGAGATGGCAGTGGAATATTGAATCACCTGCTGTTCCCATCTGGCTGCCTGCTCCCTGCTCATATACTAATTTGAATACCTCACCGGGCCCTATTCCCTGGACATCAAGTCTGTTGCTTGTCTGGAGAAGAGTTTCGGGCACCGGAAGGCTGCTGATATTGGCCTGGTCGGGATCGTGTAGCCATCGATGGGTGTGCTGGTGGAAGGTATGGGTCTCATGCGCGCTTGCTGTGGCTGCATAGACTACTATCGGGTCGCCCCAGTATGCCCTTGGAAGTGCCGTCGCAGGGTCGCCGAATGGCCAAGACTGCAGATGTGCCTCCTCCCCCACGCATGCTGAATATTTATACATCGGGCCGTTCGGGGAATTATCGGAAGTATTGTAATCCTCTCCGCAAAAATTATCAGTGGGACCAAACTTCCTGCCGTTAGGCAGGATTACTGTCATATTAGAAGCGTTTACTGTGATCGTATTTCCATCCGGAAGGATGATATCCACGTTGGGATTGCCCGGAGTACCTGTTTTAAGACCTCCCTGCACCTTGATACCTCCGGCGTCGAATACTTCTTTCGTGGGTATTTCTCCTCTATGCCTTTCCCATGCTCCCTCCCTGTTCCTGAGGGGCTCTGACTTATAGTTCAGAAGGAAAATCTCATCCTGAAGTCCGGTGGCTGGGAAGAAGGGTTTGCCGAATGCAGCTATGGAACCATTCTCAAACCATGCTACAGGTCCTATTATGCCTTCCATCTCATCCTGCATGAAAAGCGCGTAAGATCTGTAATCATTACCGCTTACGTTTTCGTACAGCATTGTTCCTTCCGGAAGCGGGCGTTCACATGGACCAGCCCATGGGATCGTATCCCTGCATGCCTGCTGATGGACACTTGCAAAGATGTTGGCGCCCACGCCAATGTAGATGGGCTTACCTGTAATTGTGTCTGTTCCCTGCGGTATGGCATCAGTATAATTGTGATCATTGATACCGATGCCTTGCTGTGGATTTGATAATAGGAAGTTCCTGCCAGTTACGGAATCAAACCATGTGGAATTCTCCTGCTCTACGATGACCATGCCATAGAGCCCTTTGTTGATCGTATCCTGCGGGAATTGTGAGTTTGAGATATCGCGGAACATGAATCCTCCGGTTCTGTTGGCAAACCACCTGTAAGTCCTCTGGCTCACTCCCCCGGATCCCTCCGGAGCTACGGTTGTGTCGTTATTCCTGCCTGTGAAGGCGCCATCGGACTGGTTGGGATTGAACGGCAGGCCGGTTACCTGCATGCCTACATTCCTTGGATTGGCAGTGCTCAGCCTGTTCGTCAGGGTTACTTCAATGCAGTCGTTCACGTTTGCCCGCAGCACAAGAGGCATTATCTTGTCGGGCAGGGTCATATCGGTTGTATTATAGAGCTTGAAACCTGGGTCTTTGATATTTTCTACATTCGGAATAGATTGTTGATTATTGAGCGCATATATCATACCCTGCGGGTTGAGGTCACCCCAGCCGTTTAAAGGTATAGCCACATCGATCGCTGCCACGTCATAATGTATTGTTCTTGTTGAGCTCTTGCATACATCTTCGACTGCCGAAACTATAGTTACCTTATCGCTCAAAATCAACCCGGCGACAATAAAAAGCAAGATAAACTTCACAAAGAATTTACAGGCTGTGCTTTTTTCCATTTTTTGATAATACATACCTATTCCTCCTAATTTAGCATGTGCTAATTGCTTCCATATTAGTATATGCCCTACTCGAAACATGGGATCAAACAGAATCTGAGAGGTTGCATTAACTCCCTTTCCTTTTCAAATTCCGTTTTGAAATAACTTTTCTATATTCTTTTTTGCTTACTATAAATATTTAACGATGCACACAAAATCAAATGAATATATCCGATATGAAATTGAGTGAGGAGAGTAAGCCCCTTTATGTTCAGCGCAAGGAGCAAGTGCCCCTGTAGCGCTTTTGCGGCATTCAGCTATGCGCCGTACTCGGACAGGTCTGGACTGCCCTTTAATGCCCTATTTCGGCTTGCACCCGCGTGGATTCGCCGTTCCATCCGCATACACAAAGACCATCATCCTTTCGGAATCATCGCATTACTGCGCTGCGGTATCGTTTCTGTTCCAGAGCCAGGATTCTCACCCTACATGCTTGCGCATGTCCGCGGTCCAGATGGTGAGGGGACTTTCCTCAGCAGACTGGCTGCCGGCGGCCGCTCTTCCTCTCTCACTCTATAATTGGCATAGCATGGTTTATAATTACCGCCGCATCGCCCAAACTAATCTGATAGCCAGTCTGCACAGTGATTTTCTCACTTTGCAATATTTTAACTCAATTGAAACTTTTCAATCCAATTAAAACTTTACTATTCGTTTAAAACTTTACTATTCGTTTAAAACTATTCATAACCGGTTAAAATATATGTTGAAACACAAATCAGTGTTTCGGAGATTTTGATTTTCTGAAGGGCACACTTCTCGCAGAAAGTCTTGCGGGGATAATGGTAAGATGGGCGCAGAAAAAAAAGAAAACATTGTGTGCGAAAAAAGAATGAAACTGGGAAGACACTATTGAAAAATATTCGCATCCAATTTTTTGAAAATAGTTGAAAAGCAAAAAGAGTGGAGAAGAATAAAATGAAAATAAATAGACGGGAATTCATTAAAACCAGCATCGGGTTGGGGGCAACTGTGCTAGTGGGGAGCGGTATTTCCAGTTTGCTGGGAAGTACAGCCTTCGCCGCTACTCAGAGTCTGAATATCACCATTACCGATGCGATGAAAGATATGGTGACCGATAACCCCGGAAACCCTGCCAAGTGCTATTTCTGGGTTTATAAGATGACAGCGGACGAAGTGCCTATACGTGCCGAAGTTCCAGGGCCCAATATCTTCATGACAAAAGGAGATACTATCAATATCAGTATAAAGAATGATCTGGACGAGCCTCACGCGTTTGCCATCCCGGGCATTTTTGAAAGCGGTCCAATCGCAGCGGGGGCAACCTTCAACGGCATCATCGATACCACCACGGCAAGCTCGGGAGCTCACCTGTACTACGACAACCTGAACCAGCCGGTTAACCGTGTGATGGGGCTTCACGGCGCCTTCATCGTAATGGCAAAAGACCCATCAGGGGCTAAATTTACCCCATATGACGCTGCCGATGTAACGCCAGGGGTCCAGAAACTGTTCGATGACTTTGGCTCCAGCCGCCACTATCCTGGCCTCGCCTGGGACGGATATGATACTAATCCAGCCAGCTATGTTCCTGCTAAAAGGACATATATCTGGCTGGTGCATCAGGCAAGCCCCAACCTGTTCGCCGCAGTGGGGAACTTGCCTGCCGGGCAGGACTATCCACCGCAGCAGTTCATGGACAAGTTCTTAAGGGACCAGTTCAATCCAATCCATGATCCGCTCCATCCAGAATTGAGCAACAACATACCCATTTACTTCACAATCAACGGTCAGTCGGGACACTATTCACACAATTATCCGCATTGCACACCAAACTGCCGCGTAGGTGAACCTGGCGTGATCCATATCCTTAACGCAGGACTGTGGACACATTCCATGCACCTCCACGCCAACCACTTCTACGTGACGTTCGACAGCAAGAAGGGCGGGGTGCAGGAAAATCCGCTCTGGATAGACGTCTACAACGTGGAACCAATGGACAGGATTGATTATGTAATACCCTACATGAGACCGCCGGACGTTCCCAATAAAAGGGGAATAGGCAACCCGGACATTCTTAGCGGGAAAGACGTACCGCTTATAAGCAACAAGGGCAAGCCTGTCTGGCCGCCATATGAGGAGATGGCAATGTTCATACCGAAGCAGGGAACTAAGGCTGGAATTGTAGACATCTCAGTGCAGCTTTCGCCCCTGTGCTACCCCATGCACGACCATTCCGAACCGAGCCAGACTGCCCAGGGCGGCAACTATAACCTGGGACTGATATCTGGGATAAATTTCACCGGGGACAGAAACATCCCCGGAGGTGTTAAGACCTTCCCGAACCCGCCTGATTACTATCCGCCAAATGCCACAGGACCTGCAGGAGGGACATAAAATGTCAGTTACAACTCCAGCATTTATAATCCCCCGCAAGTCACTCGTCGGCTATGAAGGGGAATGGGTCAAAATGTTTGACCCGCCTACAGTAAGCCCGGCAACGCCAGAGAATCTGGAATTGACCAAACTGCCGGCCGGAACCAGGCCAAATCCCGTTCCTGATGTCATGGCGGCAGCCGGTTATCAGAAGAAGCCCAGTATACCCTATACGGTCATACGAGAGCTACTAAAAAGCCTCACAATCCCCACATGGGACGGCAAAAATCTGGCGTTCTTCGCCATCGGGGACAGTGACAATCCCACCCTTAAAAATGGAACCTATCCCGGCGGTATCGTCAGAGTGCCCAGGGGAGCGATCTTTCATGGCAAAACCGTGGGACAGGGGCCGCCGCCTCATACCATCCACTGGCACGGCATAGAGCCTACTCCAATCAACGACGGCGTAGGTCACTGCTCAATGGAGATCGGGACCTATATCTACCAGTGGCAGGCAAACTTCATCGGCACATACTTCTACCACTGCCACAGGAACACGCCGCAGCACTTTGAGTATGGCCTCTTCAGCATGCTCCCGGTCATGCCGTCCGATGCTTACTTTGCCACACAGAGGAACCCAGTCATTCCAATCGGAGCAGGGAGGGACGGGAAATTCAGGACTGCTGCAAACGTCGCGGATTTCAAGCTTCCTGACGGTTCTCCAATGTTCCCGGGGTTCAAAGATACTCCAGGCCATACAATTGATGTTCCCGACCCCTGGACTGGAGATCCGGCATTGAAGTTTGAGACTGACCCACATGCTATGACCGTTCCCTACGACGTGGAAGCAATATGGGTACCCGATGACCGCGACTCTGTATGGAGCGACCTGGCTGTCGTCTTGGACCCTGCAACCAATTTGCTGAAGCCTGATGCGAAAATCACATTCCCGAAACATGGTGGCCAGCCAGGCGTCGACGACCAGTTTCATGAGAGACCCGGCCTGAATGGTTTCTTTGCCTTGAATGACTTCAACGCCGATTACTGGTTTATCACGGGTGTTGCTGTGCCCGCAAACAGGGGAGGCACTGCAGCCATCCCTGCAGGAATAGTCCTTCCTCCCGCGATGAACAGCGGCGTTTCAGGAAGCCAGGTCTCGATCAATGCAAAGACTGGTCAGACTATCCTCGTACGGTGCCTCGATGCTGCATATAACAACGTCAACGTCACATTCCCGGTGGATGCGGTTATCATTGCCTGGGACGGACGCGCCCTGGGAGTGGCGCCTTTCAACCAGTACAACCATGCATATCTGGTCCCAGCCAATACCCCCATACACTTCAGCGTGGCGAGGCGCTTTGACGCCCTCATCAGGGCAACGACTCCCATCAACGACTTCGCTATGGTAGAGTTCCTCGATACCCGCAACGGTACAGCTACAGGCAACGAGGAGGTTGTCCTGATGACCGCCAAGATCCCTATTAACATAGTAGCCGGAGGAGAAATGGATATCAAAGGTACAGTGACTGACAAAGCAGGTGCCCCGCTTGTAGGCGTTACAATGAAGCTCACCGGAGCTTTAAAACAGAAAGTGGTTACGGATGACTATGGTAACTACGGCATTACCAACCTTGTTACTGGCAAATATGAGGTTAAGCCGTCTCTTGAGGGTTACAAATTCGAACCGGAGAAGAGAAAAGTGGCCTATACGCTAGGTCATGATGTGCTCGGAGTAGATTTCACAGGAACCAAAAAATGAATAAAAGAATTTAATGGAGTTAGAATATGAAGAGAGAAATGGTTGAAAAAAAAACATATGTCAAAATATTGCTTACCAGCCTTGTATTCATTGCCATGGCAGCTTTATTGGTATTGCCAGTGAATGCAGCTTTGCAGTCAGTCGGGCCGACCGACCCCGCGAATGGTTTCTCGATATATTATAAGGATGCGAACAACCTGTCATTGATACCTTGTATTGCAGGTTCGAACGGGTTGGCTGACCCATTATGTGTATTGCCTTTAACAAGTGAAACCTTTGGCGGCATTGTCACCTATAATCCAGCACTTCCGATCGTTTTCCCGACTAACTTCCCGAGTGAGGATTTCTACTGGATAGCAAATTCCAGGACACTTAATGGCGGGCTGGGCGGAAAAGCCAGATTCAATTTCAGGATGGCGCTTGAAGGAGCTTTTGCTACACTTAATCCCGTTGGCATGCCTGCAGCCGGTGAGCAGATCACGTTTCTCCGGATCAACCTTCAAAAAACCGTCGACCTTACTCCAAACAGCCGCTATAATGTAACCTATCCCTTCGGGAATTTCAGTTTCTTTACCGATTCGAAAGGAGCTACAATTACCCAACTTGCAGGGCAGGCATTCAGGACTGAGGACAGTTCATTTATACCGGGTGATTTCGCGTCGCTGCTTCCAGCCCCCACAACTAATATAGGACCTTTCCTGATATGGAACCAATCAACAGGCCAGGCCGCTCCTCCGGCAGGTTATATAGGGAATCCTGGGGTTGCGCATCTAATAACCTCTGGCCCAAATGGAAACTTCCTGCAAATTGACGGGCCAGGTGTAGGTGGGAAATATCCTAATGGAAGTCTTGTCAATACAATTAAAGTAGACCAGTGGACCATTGCAGGCAAGATCATGACTCCTGGCGTAACCATGGTAGTGGATGTTCCGGCAAAAACCACAGGTGTAAATACATTTGCGACATATCAGTTAACAGTAACTAACACTGGAAATTCTCCGGAAAGATTTGATCTCGCAGTCCTTGACACACCCGGAGCGATAGCCGTTCTGAACAAGTCCAGCATTACCCTGGCTTCGGGTGCAAGCGGAGCTGTGATGCTCAGTGTTATGAGCGCAGAGCTGGGAAGCTATGTTGTGAACGTAACAGCGGCTTCATCGGCAAACGCAAGCGTGAATGCCACTATTACAACTAACACAACCGTTACAGGAATAAGCCCTTCCATTGCGATGCTCGGACCGGGCGGGTCTGTGCAATTCAGTTCAAGCGATCCAAATGTGAACTGGTTTAGCAGCAATACTACAGTCGGCGGTATAGACGCAGATGGGAATTTTACCGCTTTAGTATCGGGTAATACAACCATAACTGCTATCAATACTACCGATTTAACCCTAATTGGAACCTCTATTGTTATTGTAGGTACTCCGATTACAGCACAGCCTCTCGTGGCTGGATACAACCTGATACTCGTACCAGTACAAACTGACCCGGCCTTCACTGCAAGCAAATTGCTGCAACTGGTCCCGGCGCAGAATCCTGGCGTAACCGGCCTGAAAGTTGTGAGATGGGATCCTACGGCTCAGATGTTTGTGACATACGACCCGGTTATTGGATTAAACGACTTTTCCATTGAGGCAATGAAAGCTTACTTTGTCAAGGTATCAAAAGCTGTTAACGGAATAACTATTGTGGGACCGTGATTTTGAATCCTGGAGAGGTGAATATATGAAAATAAAAGGATTGATGATGATCAGCGTGTTGCTGACCATCTTAGTTTCTACAATAGGGGCAGCCCAGGAGGTGCCTGTCAGTTCAGTTTTTTTCACGCTGTACGGGCAGGTATCTAATGGCACTGTTCCTGAGAATGGAGCTACAGTCACCCTTACCATAAATGGGATAACTAAAACCACATTAACAGCACCTAACAGCAGGGGTGAGGTCGGTTTTTATCAGTTTGAGCTTGCAAACTTTCCGGATGTTATAGCCGGGTCTCCAATGACTTTATCTGCAACAAAAGGGGTAAAATCTGTTTCGCGGACAACATCAAGGGCTATTGTGGAGCCGCAAAGAGAAGACATCCAACTCGCGCCGGAAGGCGACATTAAACTGAGTGTGGATGCGCCAGCTAGATCGACTGTCGCGAACGTTAAGGCGACCTATGTCCTGATAGTAGATAACCCTGGAGATGCTACTGAGACCTATTATCTCACGATCCAGAATCCAACGATTGCAATTGCAGGTCTCAATATACCCAGCATTACCCTGGAAGCACATGGGAGAGGGATCGTGTATCTCGATGTATCAAGTGCAACAGCGGGAAGCTTTGTTGTGAATGTGACAGCGACTTATCCGAAAGATGGTGCGCCCAAGTCCGCAACAATAACCACGAACACAACAGTTTATCCAGGTAGAGGCAAGATTACCGGGGTTGGAACCATACTATCTGCTAACTTTAATGTAAACGCAATATATCCTAATGGAAATTCTGCAGCGAATGGCAATGTGGATTACAGAAACAGTACAGCAAATCTGAACATCAAGAGCATTCAGATTGACCTTGTAGGAACCACCTTGGACAAGAAGAAAGGAGTGATCACTGGACTTGCTCAGGTCAATGGTGCTGGCTCTTATTACTTCGAGGTCTATGCAGAAGACAACGGAAAATCCGGGTTTAGTGATGTGTTCAGGATATACCTGCCGACATATCCGTATTCAGTAGGACCTGTCGTCCTGAGTACAGGTGATATAAAGATATCTTAGTAAAATTTGGGAGGGTCATAAACCCTCTTCTATTTTTTTTGATTAAAGTTAGGGCACAGTTCCATTTTCCAGTAATAATATCACATTCGTTTAGATAAAAACTAATTAAGACAAAAGGTGTGAAATAAAAGTTCGGTCCCGGTCAGAAACTGCGCGGCGTTTACCCACTCGATCCAGATGGAATTTCTGTGGCTATTCCAGATGGGACGTCAGGATGGCCAGGAGGAGCACTCCATTACAAGATCGACATCAACCAGTCAGACACGTTACATCCCAATATCGGGCCCCCAACACTGCGGGGCTACGAACCGCAGAATACTCATCATGAAGTTCAATCTGCCTGCTGTGCCTTTCATAGTTCCCCAAGCCCACGCACGGGTGGGAATGAGTGCGTGTGGCACTGCCACATCCTGGAACATGAGGAGCATGATATGATGCGACCCCTAGTGGTGACATAGGCAATTTGAGTAGCTTTGAAGGAAGTTATCGCAACGAGCACAGGGCAACAGTTCTACGTGAGCAACTTCAAACCCATGATGAACCAAGCTGTGAGACTCTATGCTCAGCTAACTCCTCATGTTTAGGGGAGGGCTCACCCGGAAGCAGGGGCAACTGGCTCGCCCCTCTATCTTAAACATCCTTATTAGGAAAAATGATATGTTTTAATTTTATTAAACAAAAAGCATTTACTAATCATGTATTTTTAGATCAAATATAGACAGCAGAAGAGTATACAAGGGAGCTCATGACTATTTCACGGTTAAAAATCATAAAATATTTCATTGCGCATGGAATTAAATATCCATCATTACAATTTTCTCGGAGCGTTTCACATAATAATTGAATAAATCTTCTCCCCATCCTATTGCAGTTTTATCAAAGCTCATGATCTTCTCGTGGAAATCATAATTTCCATCCTTTTGAAATAACCTTAATGAAAGGAAAAGGTCAGTTACGATAAAGGCGAATTCGATTTTTTCACGACATAATGCTAAGCATATATTTTTAAGACCTGAAAACTTTCTTAGGTCTTCCATGTATGCTTTCTCTAAGATCTCCAGTATTTCTTCTGTTATTATTATGGAAACATTCAAACCTTTCTCTGCGAGATCACATATATGTCTGGGATAATCCGGGTGCATTACCGGAGATGCACCTTTCATCGAACTTGCATTTACAAGGTTTCGCATGTCTTCGTGGTGGGGTTTGAAGATGTCGGTAGGAGTGCTCCTGATGATCTCATAATTTCCAAGCTCATGAAGCCTGAGGCGAAGTTCTCTCGGAATAGCAGATATCTTATGCTCGTCCCAGAATTTCATGTTACTATTGAAAATTTTTTCAATACCCTCAAAATTACAGAAATAATCTGCTACTACTTCTCCCATCTCGGTAAGTTCATACTTTCTATTTACCTGGGCAATCAAATGTCTTTCTTCCATTTTGCGAATCTGGGGGATAATCCCTGAAGATGTTACCTTCAGGGGTTCTCTGATATCATCCAGCGTTCTTGAGCCTTCACGTAACAGAAATAGCAGATTTTTCCTCTTTTCCGAATCGACAAGAAAATTAATCAAGCCAGCATCTTCATGGATATCCGAAAATGAGATATCGCATGGTTTCGATTTGTTCATATATTTCCCAAGTTATCTGAACTATTATTTATGATGTGTTCTAAAAGCCTTTTTTTTCTCTTTTAAATCTTTTCAAGGATCCTACCGCCAATGTAATGAAATATCCCTAACTATACCACCTTACTTACTATTTTTGTTAGTGATATTTAAACTGCAACTATTTATTATTTGTGTTTGCCAAAAAAATTTTATATTTTATTATTACCGACGAAGCAAAAATTCTCGGAATTCACCTTTGTAATCTTCCGGAACAACTTCTACTTCCATCACTTTTGCATATTCAGGGCCTACCTTACACCAATCAAGCATTTTTTCAACTGCTTCCTTTTTACCTTCAAAAACAGCTTCAACGCGCCCGTCAGCCAGGTTCCTTACCCAGCCGAAAAGACCTAAATTCTTCGCTATATCCTTAGTACTTGACCTGAAGAACACACCCTGCACCTTCCCCGAAACAAAAACATGAACCCTGGTATTCATTATTCTATCCTTTTAAGGTTCTACTTTTTCCCATAATACCTTTTTGCTTTGTTCACTTTTTTTGATTTTTCCCAGTTTGTAAAAATCATTCAGCATTTCAAGAAGGTCTTTTCTTGAAACTGTAATATTAAAATTGCCCAAAAGACCGATTCTAATCTCTTCATTAGTTGAAGGTTTATCCAGTAATTTTTGCACAAATCCGGTCAGGTCTTCATAAAAAGCCCAGGGATATATTATCCAGTTCCAGTCCTGGAGTTTTTCACCACAATAATCAGGTATCACGGTTGAACTGGTTTTATATTGGAGAACAGCGGTCCTGATTTCCATGGGATACTTTTGTCCCAAGTAATCCATTATTAAAGAAAAACTATCTCCTGTATCTGCAACATCATCCACAACAAGTACATTTTTCCCTGAAATGTCCGCTTCTTCCGGAAGCGAGAATTTTATTCTTGCAAGCTCATGTTTTGAAGCGATCCCCCAGTGTTCTGTCCTTATCGATGCAAGCTCATCCAGCAAAAGAAAATCGCATACCATACGCGCTGGAACAAGCCCGCCCCTTGAGATCCCTATGATAATATCAGGCTTAAATCCTGATTCAACAATTTTATGTGCAAGCGCTCTTGCAAGCCTGTAAGCTTCAGCCCAGCTTACGGTATAACAATTTATAGATTTTTCCATTAATATAAAATAGAAAGAGAATGGGATTTATAAAAGTCCCGATCTCTGCAGTAACATCAAATCCTCGGTATTCAGTTTCTCACCAAGCTTGAACTGGGCATATACCTCTTCAGCTTCCTTCTTGGCCTGTTCTCTTATGGATTCGTCCTTACCTTCTTTTGTCTTCCTCTTTAATCCGATGATCACTTTATTGATCTCGCGGATCTCTTTCTGTGTCTGGATGAACAATCTGTGTTGTTCGTCGGCAGCTTCCTGAGCTTTCACAAATTCCTTATGTGCGGCATCAGATTCTGCTCTTATTGTATCAGCTTCCTTGAATATCACGATCATCTTATCATGATATTGCTGTGCTGCATCAGCAAATTCCTTAACTTTGTTGTGATGTACCAATGCTTCATCGCGAAGAGCCTGGGCCTGTTCAAGTAAGGTCTTTAATTCAGTATTGCCCTCAAGCTGCTGTTTTTTGTGCTTGAGCTCATCGGTCAGTTTCGTTATACTATCAACAAGTTCCCGTTCCTTTGCGGGTGTCATTACCTCGGTCTGCTGCCTGAATTCCAGCCCGTCGATCTGTTTTTTTAATTCTTTAAGTGAAGGGCCATCACCGAGATTGAGGCCTTTGCGGATCTTATCGATTTCCGCATAAATTTTATTAGCTTGATCATTTAATTCGTCGCGTTTGAGTTTGGATTGAGCAACCTGTTCGTTATTCTCATCACGCAACTTTTTGAGTTGTTGTGCCTCTTCAATAAGCTCTTTTGTGCGTTTGTTTAAATCATTCCTTTTCGCAGCACATTTACTCGCTTCAAGATTGAATTCATTTCTTTTTTCCTTATACTCTTCCGACTTGTCTTTTAAGTCACCTTTTCTACCCTGTAATTCATTTAGCAACCTATAGTCCTCCTTTTCCAACAATCGTTGGGGATTATGCATTTCATAATGCACGATACATGCTCCGGATAACCCGGAACAGCCTTGCGGCTCATCACATATTTATACAATGATTGTGGGCATTATTGCCAGATTAATATTTTGAATCTTCAAAACAATTTGAAACAATTATGTCTGGAGATGAACTCCAAATCACTGCATTATGAGTGAATGATTTCTCCTCATTCTACCACATCCCTTTTAACCTTTTCGGAGGGGGTAATTAGAAAAAATAAAAAAAAATTAGTATGCGGAAATCCCCTGGAGAGAGGACAACCGCTGTATGCGTTTGAGCATATTCGGATGTGTGCTGAACATTTCCATTAACTTATCGCCGGTTTTGACTTTTATCGGGCGGGTCCGAAGAGCCATGAGTTCATTTATATCGATAGTCCCGCTTCCATCAAGGTCGATCTGGGATAATTCCCTTATATCACTGCCAGCGCGCGACGGGTCATTAGCAAAGAAGGCTTTCATGCCCTCTATGGGTTTTAATGATTCTTTGGAAACCCTGGCACTTCCATAAACAAGTTTATAAAGAGCTGATGCAAGATGATGCGGTGAGCTACCGAGTTTCACTGCGCCTTCATCTGCATAATATTCCCTGATCCGTGATACATACAGGACAAGGAGATTTGTTATCAAATATATTATTAGTGCGACTATCCCTATAAGAATGCCATTTCCCCGTTCCCTGCCGCCTGAGAACAACTGGTTCCATGCAAAGTACCAGCATATCATTGGAATTACGCTTATCATCGTTATGATCGCAACGTCCTTGTGCTTCAGGTGGGATATTTCATGCGCCAGAACCGCCCTCAGTTCTTTTTCATTAAGGAGGTTCATTATACCTTCCGTAACACAAACTCTTCCGTCTTTTGCCCAGCGCCCGAATGCAAATGCATTGGGTATGGGTATTCTGGCTATGCCAATCCTGGGTTTTGGAATATTGGCATCTCTTGCAAGTTCAGTAACCATCCTATGAAGGGCCGGATATTCTGCTTCAGTAACATAGTGTACACCCATTGACCATTCTACCATCTTTGGTCCTATCATGTACTGGATCAGCATCATGACTGTGGCAAGAACACCATAAAAGAAAAATCCTGATATTCCCATATAGTTTGCTGCAAATGCCACAAGCCCATATACTATGGCAAATAATATTGCCATTATAAGATACAATCTTAATTTAAGCCACATATTTTATCATTCTTATATTTTCTTAAATAAATACTTTATTATCCGTATATTTTCTTAAATAAATACTTTATCAACCTTATTTCGCGCAGAAAAAAGTGCCGCACTCCCTGCTACCTTGGCTGCAAAACGATCTGCCTGCTCTTCAAGTTCAGGCTCGGAGGATGACGAAAATGCCATCAGTGCAAGCCGCGAAAGAAATGGCATTCTGGAATTATGCCGTATATGCCATGCCTCATGCGCCAGTACGGCCTTCAATTCATAATCATCCAATATTTCAAGAAGTCCTATTGATATGAAAATCGAACGCCCTGCGGCAAATGCTTTTGGAACCGCGGAGTCAAAATAATATACCTTGGCCGATGTAAGCTTGTCCACATATTCCTGTGTCCATTTCAATATGCTTCCTGCGGGTTTTGCTTCAAGGCGTTTTATCATCAGCCTGTCATAATAACGCAGCGTACCAAATATCAGGATCGTGGAAACAGCCTGATAAGCAAAAAAGAGATACATTGACAGCATCTCACTGCAATTCATGAGATAATATGTTAAGGCTACACCGATCAGACCCGAAACCTGTGCAAAAGCAAATGTTTGAAGCCTTTTTTTCGGGTTCTTTAACATTAAGCTTGCTGCTAGTGATGTTATTGATACTATAACAATAAAAGCCACAATTGGCGCCCATGATCTTAAGCACTGCCCATAGCAGGTTATTTCACCGAATATATTCATTTTTTATCACTGTATTTTGAAAAGTTTTCAACCGCAAGAGGTCCAAATGCCTGTACAAGGCTGTCCAGGATCTTTGTTGTGATCTCGCTGGCAGCTTCTTCTTCTGAAAGGACTGGCTCATAAACATATCTTACTCTTCCATTAACCATTTCAGTTCTTCGTGTTGTATATCCCGCCTTCACAAGCCTGTCAAGAGTACCTGCAACACTTGTCAATGGAATATTTGTCTTTCCTGTTAGCTCTGAGGTGGTCATTTCTCCTTCGCTCCATAATGCCCGGAGTATTGCAGCCTCTATGGGACTGAAAAATTTAGTGAGGCCGTCATTTGAAATGTTGATTTGATCGAGCTTAACCATGTGTTTACAATTAACGTAAAAGATATTAAAGGTTACTACTCTACAAATGAACTTTCCATTTTATAAGAACGCCATCTTCCACTTTCTCGCAGGATATAAGGGCAAGCCTGCAAAAATCAGATGCATATCCTTCACCATCCACCAGCGTCGGGGCGTTTTTACCTCCGATTATGATATTCCCGACAAAAGTATACACCTCATCCACAAGCCCATTTGAAATCAACCCCCAGTTGAGGGTCGCACCCCCTTCGACCATAAGGCGGTTGATATCCCGCTTCTTTAATTCAGAAAGAAGTTTGACAAGGTCAACATTCTTTTTCCCGATACAAATTATATCGGCAAGCTTTGAAAGCCTCTGGATTTTATCCGAAGGCGCAGTTTCTGAAATAGCGATTATACGTTTACCTTCACCTTTTTTAAAGATATCTGCATCAACCGGTGTTCTTGCCAGGCTGTCAACAACTATTCTCACGGGATTTTCCGAAAGTCCCAGGGCACGCCTTCTTTCCTTCCTGTCTTTTGATTTCACGGTAAGGCTTGGATTATCCGAAATTATTGTCCCGATTCCCACCATAATGGCATCGGATGATGCCCTGAGTTCATCCATGCGGTCAAAATCCAAGCTTCCTGATATCCGGGTCTGCCTGCGTTCAATTGTGGCAATTTTTCCGTCAGCGCTCATGGCCGCGTTAATAAAAACAAATGGTCTTGGCATTTTGTATAATATATTTTCATTATTGAGTGATTTTTGCATAATTATTCATGTATTTTACTTAAAAATCATGTGAAACAAAAAAATAAATGATGAATATTAAAATGAGAAACTCCTGATTTCCTTTTATGGATGGACTCATAATGTTCCTTAAATTCATTTATTGGAGTTGAAATATCCATTTTAGAACTATTTGGCAGCTTATCAACTCTATTTTTTAATTCATTTATGATTTTCAATCTATCTCCAGTTATTATATAACCAATCATCGCTCCGGTAGGGCACTTACAACTATATTCACCAGAAATATATCGACTGATTCCTTCATCTATATAATATTTATATCTATGATTCTTATCTTCCAATATTTTACATTCAGCACCAAAATAAATTTCTGATTCCCAACCACGAAAACAAAGATCTATTGTTGGGGTCTTGCCTCTACCATGCACCTTTTTTCCATGCGATTTTTCATGGACAGGCACAAGTGACTTAGTACCTTTATCAAACCAAACCATTTGCAGATAATAATAAAGCTCTTCAGTAATTTCAGGCTCAATTTTATTTGGGGTTACCTTTCCACTGGCATGTAATTCTTCAAAGGCTTCACAAAACATTCCCAAAAGACTCATAATTCCTGGTAATTTAAGGTCTTTAACCAAATCCACTGTCGAGCCAGAACTAATCTGTTGGATGGAATTGTCGATTAGCCTCAATCAGAAACCTCCAGAAGAGGACATTATATCTTTATAAGTATCATCTGCATCACGTAAAGCAGCAGATTTTGTCCAAAATCTCATCTGATTTGGTTTTACGATAAATAGGGAATTCCCTGAATACCTGCGAAGGTTTCGCCTTATGTAAATACTTTGAGATATTTCTTCAGTTAATTGTTTATCTAAATCAGTAAGTACTTTGTTCAATTCTCCATCTAGGATGTTTAGTAGTTCAAATTTCTCGGATTTATCTACAAGTCTTGCCGATATAACTTTGAGGGGACCTTCACCATCGTAAATTGTTCCCACAAAAAATTTATTTGGATTTGAAAATGAGTCATTTAATACAGTACAAAAGGTATTCAGATAATCTCTTAAATTATTCTTTTTTACAGGTTTAACTGCAATGGATTTGTTTTTCATCCTATAATAGTCTAAAGTAAATCTTGTAGTGTCATTAATCTGTATTATCTCGGATTTATCCAAGTGATACAAATTTGTGGCACGTTGATTTACAATATTATCAGCTTCTGGATTTTCTGAAATATCTTTAAGATAATCGTAGTCAATCTCCTTTAACTCAAGAATATCATCGGGCATTGGAAGATTTAAAATCTCTTCTTTTTCAAAAGAATCACGTTCCACTAACCAGCTACGGCTAGTTAATATTTCATAATATAATGCAATATTTGTATTTATTGCCAAGCAACAAGCTGCTAATAGATTTAAATCACTTTCTTGGCAATTAATTCCAAGAATGGAATGATTGAAAACTGCATCTCTCCTCAAAAGTGCCGCAACCATGCCGACATACGCTTTGGGACTTTGTTTTATCAGCAAATGGGGCCCATTAAACACCTCTCTTTTCGTTTTTGCACTCCTATATAATCGTTCTTTATTAAAGGATGGTAAAGAATCTTCATCAATTGTAAACCTTCTTAAATATTCTACTTCTACATTCGATTTTCCAATTAATTCCTGTACCCCATGTTTCTTGAGCTCATTCCCACCTTCGATATAACCCTCTCCATGTATCCATCCCTTCTCTTCACAGATTCCCCCCAAAGTAGGGAGTTTTGAAAGCCGCTCTATCAATTCATAATCCCTTGGATTCCCCCACATAGCTACTTTCCATATCAAATCATTTTCAATTGCCTCGTTCTTTGGTATGTAAGCGATATCCTGAGGTTCGATAATAAATAGCCAGTCATCCTGTGTCGAATAGCTCGGCTTTGGAGAACAATAAAGAATTTTCTGAATATCTTGTTTCTCAGGTGAAAAAATGATAGCAGCTGGAGGCCCAACAGCTTCTGAAAATAGAATATGCCTTAATGATGAAAAATTAATAATAGTCTTAATATTGAATGATGATAGAAACTCCTCCCTAAATTTTCTGTTTGTATTAGAACGATTAAAGAGAAGACTTTTACTGGATACTAACATACATATTTCACCATCGGATTTACATAAGTCAGAAACGCGCCATAAAAATGCTTGGCATATTTGATTGTCTCCAACACTTCTTTCTTGAGTGGTGAGGTAATCACAGGCTGAGGCAGGTAATTTACTCACCCAAGGTGGATTTCCTATTATAATATCATATTTTTTCTTCACAAAGGATGCATCTTTTTCAAAGAAATCTGATTTAAAAAGATTTATATTAATAATCGGATCAAATCTTACTTGATTCCAAATATTCCTTGGTTCCAAATAATCACACATTGTAAGATATAGACTCAAAGCAGCTATTCGAATTGCATTGTTATTTACATCAACCCCAAAAATATTGTCTTTAAGAATACGTTTCAAATCTGATATTGATGGATATTTATTTGTATTTGCTTGCATCCATCGGCTTATAAGCCTACGATACGATTCGACTAAGAAAACTCCTGAACCACAAGATGGATCAAGTACTTTTAAATCTGTATTTCTCCCTTCCCATGGAAGAATTTGGTCCATTAGAAAAGTCACAAGGTGATAAGGTGTGTAATGTGTCCCCTTCTCTTTTAATATCTCCTCATTTTCTTCATAACGGGCAAATTTTTGATAAATATTGCTTATAAGCTCAATTGGAATCACATCAAAAGAATACAAAGGCCATAAAGCCATTTGTTGTTGTTCAAGATACATATCCCCTTTAAGCATTTTCTGTAATAAATTGAGGTGCTCCTGAGAAACAGTACCGCCGGTTTCATCTATTGTGAAGACATCACCATTAAATTTATAGTTTAGATCTCGGAATAGTTCATCTGTTTTATTTTTATTGGAAAGCAAATCGGTAAAGTTTTTTGCCCCCGGTAAATAATTTTCAAAAAATCCTTTGGGAAATACGTTGTAATCCTCTTTATCTTTTCTATCCTCAAGGTACTTTATAAAAATTGAACGAGTTAGTAGATTATGGACAACTTCTGGGTGCAGACCCTTTGAAATCAGTTTCTTTCTCATGAAATCTAGGTTATCCAATAATGTTTGATACACCCTTTCCTTATTATGGAATTGCTCACTGTATTTTTGCCAATAACTACCTGTTAAAAGTTCGGAACTACGATATTTTTTTAGGTTATCTAATTCTTTTTTTGCATCAATAAACAGTTTTAATTCTTCAATAAATCCAGCATGATAATCCAACAGTCCGTTATCTGAAAATCTTGGTTTTTCGTAGGAATTGTATATAAGAACAACATCCGGAAGTATCACAAAAAGAAGGGGAGCTTGTCCCAAATTCCAAGCTAATTTATGCAACTCTGCAATCTTATTATGATCTCTGGATTCCAGTTTATAAAAATATATAAGTGGTATATTTTGTCCAGTTTCTGATTTGAAAAAGAAAACGGCATCTGCGCCAAGTTTTTCCTTGGCCTGTCTAAAAATATATTTTTGATTTTCCCCCTCAGCATCCAAATCAGAAATAATTAAACCATTCTTTTGTGTATAATCCAGTCGTAAACAAAGGTCAGTAAATGTATCATCCATCTTTTTTTCTTTTTTCAATTTTATTCCCTCTGTAAATTGATAGCTTTCAATCCACCATTTATCCAATAATAGTTTTTATTTAAGATATCTAGATTATACTACTTACAACATTTCCTCCTTTGAGCTAAATAACATACATTAAGCCTTAATTCAGTCTTCATTAAATGTAATCCTTTTAATTGTTTTCCTATTTATTCTTTTCATACTTCTTTCTTTTATATGATTATGAATATGATCTTTTTACACTTCAAACCTGAAATATCTAAGCTTTAACGAAAAGCTGAAATGCTTATAGTTTAATTAGACCGATTTATCTGGTGATAATCTTGAAGATACTTGTAAGCGACCCCATATCCGACCAGGGTGTCGAGATATTAAAAAAAGAATTTGATGTTGATATTGCAACTGGCCTTAAGCCCGATGAACTGATCGCAAAGATCGGTAATTATGAAGCCCTCATTGTCCGAAGTGAAACGCAAGTTACAAAAGATGTCATAAATGCCGGCAACAAATTAAAAATCATAGGCAGGGCTGGAGTCGGTGTGGATAATATTGATGTTAATGCAGCCACAGAACGGGGAATAATAGTAATTAATGCGCCGGAAGGCAATACCATTTCAGCAGCTGAACATACAATAGCCATGATGATGGCAATGTCAAGGAACATCCCGCAGGCAAATGCATCATTAAAAAGTAAGAAATGGGACCGGAAAAAATTCATGGGTGTTGAGGTCAGGGGAAAGACACTCGGGGTTGTCGGACTTGGAAGGATTGGTGCAGAAGTCGCAAAACGCGCCCAGGGTATGGAGATGAATATATTAGCTTATGACCCTTTCATATCTCCTGAGAGGGCTAATGAACTTGGTGTTGAGCTTACAACCGTCATAGACATCGTTAAACGGGCAGATTATATTACTGTACACACACCCCTAACAAAAGAAACAAAAGATCTTATCAGCACAAAGGATTTCGCTGTTATGAAGAAGGGGGCTCGCATTATAAACTGCGCAAGAGGAGGCATCATTAATGAAGAAGCGCTTGCAAAAGCAGTAAAAGAAGGCATCGTAAGCGGTGCAGCGATCGATGTTTTCGTGACAGAGCCGCCTTTTGACAGTCCTCTTATCGAACTTGACCGTGTTATTATGACGCCGCACCTTGGAGCATCTACAGAAGAAGCTCAGATCAATGTTGCCATCTCTGTCGCTGAGCAGATAGTCAATTCCCTGAAAGGTCTCCCTGTGAAAAACGCTATCAACATGCCATATATAAAACCCGATGCCATGCAGGTTCTTGAGCCTTATTTCCCTCTCGCAGAGAAAATCGGAAAACTCTGTATGTATCTTATAGGAAGCAATTATGAAAAAGTAGAAATTTCATACTGCGGTGAAATCGCAGAGCATAATGTGGCGCCTTTAACACTTGCAGTATTAAAGGGCCTGCTTGAACCTGTTTTTGGTTCTGGGGTCAATTATGTAAATGCCCCGATCATAGCAAAAGAGCGAAAGATAAAGATAATAGAAAGCAAATCCAAGACGAGCCAGGGATATTCCAGCCAGATCGCAGTGAAATTGACGAAGAAAGGAGAAGAAAAAATCGTAAGCGGCACCATCGTTGGAAAAGAGTCGCGCATAGTGCAGATCGACGAATACCGGATCGATGTTGTTCCTTCAAAATATATGATAGTTGCAAGACACAAAGACCATCCCAACATCATCGGGCCGTGCTGCATGATACTTGGAAAGAACAATATCAATATAGCAGGAATGCAGGTTGGCCGGATAATAGCGGGAGGTGAAGCTATTATGGTGCTGAACATCGATAGCGAAGTAGATGAAGCGATATTGGATGATATCAAAGCCGTTTCTGGCATAATTGATGCAAAACTTGTGGTGTTATGAATAAAAAATCTCTGGAGATCACACTGGCGCTTGGGTCAGTTGTGATTTTTATTATTTTGATCGCGGCATCAAAAATATTACTGAAAACATCGGCAGGATTCGGATATACGGCTTCATTGCTGTTTTTTATTATTATAATGGGACTGGCAGGATTGAAGCTGGCAGAAATTCCGGATAAATGAATTAATTTTTGCCTGGCCTATTTCGTATCCCTGGGTGCTTCCTTTGGAGCTTCTTTCTTTGGTTCAGGCGGTTTTAGCGGTATGGTCTGAGTCCTGAATATGTCGCTGACGCTCTCTTTTGGCGCACCCGGTAAAGGTGGTTTAACGTCTGTGGAAAGACCCATCAGGTTTGCAGTAAGAACCACAAGGTCATCAACGTTCATGTCCATCTTCAGTTCGTCCCTTCCGTCAAGCAGGTTGCGTCTGCAGAACGGGCATGTGCTGATCAATACCTGGGCACCCGTGGCTCTGGCATCGTTCATCCGGTCTTTAGCAACAGCAAGTGCAAGATCCGGGATACCGGCTTTCACGCCTCCGCCTGCGCCGCAGCATCGCTGTTCCTTGCGATTCCTTTCCATTTCGACAAGCTCAAGTCCGGGCATGCTCGTCAGGACCTTTCTTGGCTCCTCGAATACGCCGACATGTCTTCCCAAGTGGCACGGGTCGTGATAGGTTACGGTTTTATCAAAACTCTTTTCCCATTTAATCTTCCCGGCATCAAGCTGTTCTGCGAGGAACTGCGACATATGGATCGCCTCAAAAGGCAGCGGTTTTCCATAGGCACGAGGCCAGTCTATTTTTGAAGCCCTGAAACATCCTGCGCACGCGAATATTACCCTTTTTGCGCCGCGTGCTTTCAATGCCTCGATATTATGTAAAGCGGCCTTTTTCGGAACATCATCGAGATGCTGCTGTCCGGTCCTTATAAGTGCTGAAGAGCAGCACCATTCATCTTCTCCGAGAACCATGAACGGTACATTAAGCTTGTTCAAGATTCTTGCAGTGCTGACGCAGAGCACCTGCTGGTTGTATCCTGCAGTGCATCCTATGAAATATGCGATATCCGATTTCTCGGCTATCCTGATATCAGGCGTCATCCAGGCGAGGCGGTCTTTTTGCTGCTTCATATACGGATTGTGTCCTTCCCCGATCAGCTTGGGGAACAGGCTCTGCTTACCGTAAGGACCAAATCCACGCTTTACAAGATTTGCACGATTTGCTTCCCACAGTTCGACTGTGTCAATTCCGGCACAACACACCGTACCGCACATACCGCATACTGTACAGTTATACAGATCATCGGTATATTTCTTCAGTTCTTCATCCGGTATCTTTGCAGGTCCAAGAAGTTTTGCCTTCCAGCCATAACTCCTTGTTACGTACTCCCTCCACCGCAGTATCTTATCCCTGGGTTCGATAGCCTGATCTTTATTTCTTCCATCATAGGTCGGGCAGTATTTGACGCATTCGCCGCATCTTGTGCAGGCATCGTATTCCATCAGTTGAGTGGGTGTAAAATTTTGAAGAGAAATTGCTGGTTTATTTTTTGTCATATTATTCTCCTATATTAGCCGAACTATAAATATTGTTCGTTGGGATACTAACTATTTTTTTTCCTTATTGTGGGGCACAGCAAGCCAGAAAAGAATAATGAACTCAACACGAGCAAATTAAAGCCTGCTCTTCCAGTGTTGCACAACCTGCAAGAAAAATGAAGTTTTGGAATTTTTGAAGAGAGATATCTACAGATATAGATTAAAAAAAGAAAAAAGAAAAAATAATTAATTAAACTTTATCCAGCAGTTCAACGCCTGTTTTCTTTACATTAGGCTTGTTGATCTTTGCAGGCATCCATTTTGGTTTGTTCTTTGGAGCAGCAACGACTTCTGTCCATCCCTTGTAGATGTGGATCTTCTTTGTTCCTCTCTCCCTTAATCTCAATTCAACTGGTTTTGATTTTGTTCCTTTGCTGCGATTGGCTGCCTTTAATGCTGCCTGGCGCGGTTGGTGACCGGTAAATACTCCAGTCTCTTTACCATTCTTTTCCCTTAATACAAAATTTCTTATTTCTGCCATATTTTATTCATACCCCGACAACGTTTTGTTGTCTTGTAGTACAATCATGCATCATAGTATATAAATGTTGTTGTGAAAACTGTGGCAAAGCCTATTGTTTTAATAAAATGATTCCATACATAGTGGTATTTCAGCCGTTGAAAAAACCGATTCAGGTGGAGTAAAATTATAATTACATGAATAAAAAACAATTGTCATAGAATAGTTAAACAATTTGAAAATGAATAAAGCAGTGTCTATAGGTGTAATTATGAAAATATTCTAAATAATGCTGTTATTTGATAGAAATTTCTTCCAGCACTTTAATATTCCCTTCAAACAAAAAAGGGATTGTGCCCCTTAATAACAGAGTCAGGAAAAATGTGTTTGGCCTTGTACCATGCATTCACGGCGCAAGATTATCGGAAAGTGCCCGGACAGCAGGAAAGACTACGCAAGAGCTGCTCGATTTCAGTGTTAACATCAATCCACTGGGGCCGCCAAAATTAAGATCGATATTATCAGCTGCCTGCAAGGATATAAACAATTATCCGGATAACAGATATCCGGGTTTTAAAAAAGCTGCGGCTGATTATCTTAAGGTATCCTCCGAAAATATCGTTCCGGGAAATGGCTCGTCAGAACTTATCCGCCTTTTTGCAGAAACGGTTATTGAGCCGGAGGATAAGGTAATTATTCCGGCCCCCACGTTCTCAGAGTATGAATTCCAGTGCCGCCTCCTGGGAGCGCGTATTGAAAATGTCAATTATGATGGTATTTTAAACACTGATATTGACAATTGTAAAGCTGTTTTCCTGTGCAATCCAAATAATCCCACAGGAAAGCTCCTGGATCGAAAACAAGTCCGTTTGCTTGCTGAAAAATGCAGCTCTGCTGAGGTTTTTTTATTTGTGGATGAGGCATTCATTGAACTTTCCGATCCACGCGAAAGTATTGCAGATGTCGCAGCATGTAATGATTTTGTGATCATTTTGCGCTCCCTTACAAAAACATTTGCAGTCCCGGGATTAAGGATCGGTTTTGCTGTTGCATCACCTGTTTTAGCAGATCTCATGAACAATATCCGCCTTCACTGGAACATGAATTCAATTGCCGCAGCAGTTGGTGAAAATCTTCTCAAATGTAATCACGATTATATCAACAGGTCACTTGGATTATTAAAGAAAGAACGTGAATGGCTGACTTCAAAACTGGCTGGTGTCAGGGGTTTTAAACCATACCCCAGCGATACGAATTTTATCCTTATAGATTTGAGAGAGTTCGGTTTAAGTTCTGCTGACCTGACAGGGCGTATGTTAAGACACGGCGTCATCATTCGCGATTGTGCATCTTTTAATCTTGAAAATCACATCCGTGTGGCTGTGCGAAAGAGAAACGAGAACCACAGGTTGATCGCGGAATTTCTAAGCGTTATAAAAGAATGGGGAAGTGAACTTGCAGAAAAAGAGATAGGTTTAGCACTTGACCGGGGAGTTGCAGCCAGGAGCAGGATAGACTGTGAATATTACCCGTGCCACTTTGCAGGACAGGATTGCACATTCTGTTTCTGTCCCTTTTACCCGTGTGAAAATACCAGAACAGGAGGGGAACTTATTCACAGGTCGGCAGGCGGAACGGTCTGGAGCTGCGCAGGCTGCAATCTTATCCATGGGGGGCACATTGCGGAAAAGGTGCTAAAAGAGTTGATGAGCTGCAAGAAAATAAAAGATGTCTGGAAACGTGTGATGGAGCCTATTTTATAATGGATTTTCTGATACAGGTTTTACTTCTTGCAGTTATATTTGATATTATATTAGGGGAAATGCCTTCGTTTTTTCATCCCGTCGTGTGGATGGGAAAGTTGATCAATCTTTTCGTGGGCGCTGCTCCCTGTCGCTTCAGGAAAATGTATGGTTTGCTGATGGTGATTTTTTGTATAGGGATAACGGTTTTACTGGCAAGCTCCCTTGAATTGATAGGAACAGGAATTATTGGACTTGTGATTACGGCATATTTCCTGAAATCCAGCTTTTCCATTCGCATGCTGCTTGTATCTGCAATCGGGATACAAAAAGACCTTGATTCCGGAAAGATAGAAAAAGTAAGAAGTGACCTGAAAACTTTTGTGGGCAGGGATACATCAGAGCTAAACGCGCATCAATCGGCATCAGCTGTCATAGAATCATTGGCAGAGAGCTTTGTTGATAGCGTATTATCACCGTTATTTTATTTCCTGATATTCGGCCTTCCGGGTGCACTTACTTACCGCATGATAAATACGCTTGATTCCATGGTTGGTTATAAAAAAGAGCCTTTCAAAGAGCTTGGATTTGCGGCGGCCAAGCTTGATGATATTGTCAATTTCGTGCCTGCAAGAATCTCACTTGCAATTATTTTTATATCCTCAATTTTCTTCGGAAAACCAATTGATGCTCTAAAAACTTGCATAAGTGACCATACTAAAACTGCTTCGCCCAATTCAGGGTGGTCGATGGCCGCTGTTTCAGGAGCGCTTAATGTAAGGCTTGAGAAGGTTGGATATCATGTATTGGGGGATAAATATCAGCATCCAGGGGCAATACATATAAAAAAAGCAGTGTTTTTAGTGGGTTTTTCCTCTTTAATTGTTATTGGAGTAATATTTTTAATAGGAAAGATACCCTTAGTCTCTTTTTAGGAAACAAAGGAGAAACTTATGAAATTATCAAGTATCAAAAATGAAAAAAAGAAAATAAACCAGCCCGACGATGTTGATGTTGACACTTTTAATACAATAGGTATCATGAAAGTCCTTGAAGATGCCGGACTTTCTGAAAATGTTCTCGTTAATGCTGCCATGGAACTTTATGTGCCCCATCCCGGAGTCGAAACTAAGGAAATCGCAGAAAAGGTATTTAAAAGAGAATTAAAGCACGCGCTCTCTGATCCCAACCTGTGCATCCTGATATATTCCGGAATGCTTCTTGAAAAAGCCGGGGAGAAGGGCGAGCTTCCGGGCATGAGCAAAGAGATCTTCAATAAAGACCTGACATTTCTTATTGTGGATGAAGTGATCGGGATGAGTATCGCAAAATACATCAGCGGAGACAAGGGGATCTTTGAATACGTAAGATTTGATAAATTAAAACCCGGTATCCTGTCAACACTTGGACCTTTCATGGATGATGTGGTCGCAGGGCTCATAGGTGGGGCATCCGCGAACATGTATTCAAGAGGAAAGGGCGATGGAACAAAACATGAAAAAAAGAAAATAAAAAAGACAAAAGCAAGAAAGTCAACGGTCGATATAAAGGCAGGCGGTTTCGCCGGATGAGGAAGTTCCTGTCGGCCATCCGAAGCGGTTTTGGTTTTCTTTCTACGATACCTGTGGGTATAACCATGGAAGGTATCGAAAATCTAATGAAGCATATCTACCTGTTCCCGGTAGTAGGCGCAGTTATTGGTATTATTTTTGCATTAATTGTGATCGCAATAACTTCATTAACAACATTGCCTCCAATAATTGTCTCTTTATTTGTCATTATAGCGATCTATTATTTCACAGGATTCAATCATATTGATGGGCTTGCTGATTTTGGAGACGGTCTGGCCGCGCATGGGACAAAAGAGAAAAAGATCGCTGCCATGCGTGATACCGCTATTGGTACTGGCGGTATTGTTTTTTGTATGATAGCGCTCCTTGGCGTTTTCGTATCTCTTGTTTCAATCCAGGAATTAGATAGATTCCTCCTTCTTCCTTATGCATTGATAGTTGCAGAAACAAGCGCCAAGCAATCCATGGTCACTGTAGCGGCTTTTGGCAGGAGGCTGCATGCGGGTTTCGGGGCAATGACCGTTGATAATACAAAGCAGTCAGACTTAATTATCGGGACTGTTTTTTCGGCAGCAGTTTGTTTTGTTGTTCTTGGGGTCACGGGTATTGGAGCATTCATAGTATCGCAATTGTCAGGGCTTCTTGTTCTTAATACTGCAAACCGCCATTTTGGGGGTGTGAGCGGGGATGTCGTGGGCGCAGCAAATGAGATAGGGCGACTTGCAGCCCTGCTTTATATCGGAAGTATCGGAGGTGCCGGATGGATGCTGTTGTAATGGCTGGCGGTAAGGGGGCGCGCCTTGGTAAGGATGAAAAACCACTCACACTCCTATACGGGAAACCGCTGATACAATATGTACTTGAAGCGCTTCTTGGTTCAAAGAACATCGAACGCATAATTGTGGCCACATCACCAAGAGTGAAAAGAACTAATGGGTGGCTTGATGATTTTAAGAAAGACCATCATGAAATTGAAATTATTCATACTCAAGGTGCAGGTTTTGTTCATGACATGATAGGCGCAGTGGAAGAAGCAGGTATCAGGGGACGTGTACTCATCATGATGGCTGACCTTCCTCTTGTCACGAGCGGACTTATAGACAGGATAATCGAAAAATATTTCGAGGTGAATACGCCTGCGCTTTCAGTTCATATGAAACTTGAGGTATTCACAAGGCTTGGCTTAAGACCCGATACAGTTTTTCATAAGAATAGCGATTTCATTGTTCCGTGCGGGATAAATATACTTGATTCAGAGAGAATCAGGGAGGAGCAGGAGGATTATAATCTTATCCTGGATGAGGAGAAGCTGGCGCTTAATGTTAATGCGCCCGGAGACCTTGCAGTTTGCGAAAGGTTTTTGGAAGATAAAGTTTAAATTATTCAGCCTATATAACTCAAATCGTCATCTTTTTTTCTTTTTTCATTGATCTCTTTTAAGTGTCTCTTTAAGCTGTCGTCAAATTTTTTTACTTCTGTCTCGATTTTACTTAAGTCAATATCGATCTCCATAAGCTCTGAAACTTTTTTTATCCCTGCGTAACATGCTTTTATATCCAGGGCTTCGGGAAATGCTGTCTGGCTAAGAAGAGATATCCCTTTTATTCCATTTCTCAATGCGGATTCTATTACAACCCCATTAACTCCGCTTATCTGAAGCCTGCCATCTGATATCTTTATTCCCTTGCTCTCCAGGAGAGTTAAGAGTTCGGATGAAGTTGCAACTCCTGATACTTCCGGATCTTCAACATAATTTTTTATATGTGTGGCAATTACCGTATAAATTATTTCAACATCCATTAGCTTTGCCGCTTCTACGATTTTCTCAGCAAGCTCGTTATCTGTTGCAGGATGGCCAAATTGCATTTCACCTGAGAATAAGATGATATTTTTTTCCTGTGAATAGTAAAATTTGAATGGGCTAACGTCACGGTCCATAGGTATTACAAGACCTTTATCAAAACAGGCAACCGAAGGTGAAAGATAAGGAACATGAATATCCGCAAAAAATTCCGGCTTCAAGCAGTCCATAATATAATCAATAGTGTTTTTGGCAACCATTCCCATACCTGGAAGACCCACTAACATGCGGGGTTTATCCATTTCCGGTTTCTTATGAAATCTTATCTCCATAGTTAGTATTTTCTTAATTACATCATCGTATTTCAGTATATTGGCAAAATGAGACGATTCATGTTGGGAATTTTGTCTGGATACAATATCTCATTTATGTATTTCAAAACTTGTTTTCCATTTGGAAAAAAAAGAAGCTGAGCTGTTTTCTCTAGGATATGAATCATCAGGAATAGGGTTCTGTCAAGTCTGCGTTTGTTAGAGATACCTATCAAATATCGTTTGCTGGATTCCCCCAAACCTAATTGGTGGATTGGTAAGTAAAAATTCATAAAGTCCGTGAAAATAGCGTAGATAGTTATATCTATAATTATATCATAATGATGATAGATAATAGTAATATTAATATTAAGTGCGCATGAAAATCATATGATAAAAACTAAATACTATGATGGTATTGTATATTATTATTAAATCATACATAGTGGAAACTATCAAACCTGAGAGTAAAGCAACATGGAATCTGAACAAAAGTTCGTACTAAAACTAATATATGAACTTGATGGAGTGGAAGGAAGAACAAAACTACAAAAGCTAATTTTCTTGGGAGAAATGGAATTAGGATTAAAGGAAGTTTTCAGTTTTGATAAACATCATTATGGGCCATATTCTTGGCATTTAACTGAGGTAATTGAAGATTTGGTTGCAAGCGGTTATTTAAAAGAAGAAATAATAATGAAAGGAGAACATATTTCCTATATTTATACACCCACTAAAAAAGTAGATAAATTACAATTGGAAGAGATAAAAATTCCATCTTCAACCATAAGTACACTTAGAAAAGTTAAAGCACTACCATTAGGTATTATTTTGTCTTATGTCTATGGAAAGTATCTTCCAGAAAGAGTTGCTGTTCTTTGAACCATATTATGGCAATGCAACTCCATTGGGTTATGTAGAATCACCCGAAGTATCCAAACTCATTTCATCATTTGAAGATGACAAACCTTTATGTAGTTTTTTTATAAAAAATGTTTTTAAGGATTTGCCAAAAAAAACCACTGATAATAAAAATGATGAAGAAATAAACGAAGATTATCGAAATTTAATTGATTTTATAAGGACGTCTCAAATACTGCCACTCTGTATTCCCCATAAACCATCTGAGCATACATACAAATTTTTTAAAAGATTGACTGAAATAGCTGATTCACTTTTTCAAGAAAAAATTGACCGTAGGTTTGCGAATATATGTGAAAAGGCAGAAAAAATTGGGATAATAAGACCTGAATTATACATCGATTCGGTCAAGCATAACGGAAAGACTTTTCATAGAATCCAATTGCATGATGAAAAAGATGAATTATTTGTTTTCGATACTTGTTTATTTACATTTTATAAGATATCTGAAAGCTTGTTTGAATTATGGATTAAACCTGAAAATCTTGGCATGTTTTTGGAGGTTTGGATATACCATCTTCTAAAATCGTTTTTTGAGATAAATACAGATTTAACTATATACCATCGTGTAAATATTTATCCAAAAAGGAAACAAATGGAATCGATTCAAGAGTTGGCTAATTTAAAACAGTCCTTTATAATTACTGAATTAGATATCGCATTGTTCAAGAATACAAAGCCAATATGTAGTGTTGAATGTAAGCACAATGCTGATTTTTCGGATGTTATAAAATTTTATGGAATACTTAAATTATTGAATATACCAGAAGGGATTTTTGTTTGTGTCAATCCTCTTACAGACGAAAAATACAGAAAATTTGAAAATATTCACATTTTTTCTAATGTAACAGAAAATGATGCATTCCTCTCTAAAATGAAAGGAATCTCCGCAGAGATTTATTTACGTAATTAAACTTACTAAGTACCTGAGCGAATAGCAAAATATCTATTCTTCTTATTTTTTAACCCACATTCCGTACCTTTACATTTAGAGTTTTCTCTAATTAATTATGCCTCGCAGCGTCTTGATTTTTAAATTTCATAAAATGTTTATAGAATTAATATATTACATTATTTAATGTGTTAT
>JBAQLI010000039.1:0-40163 GCA_049301735.1 Candidatus Methanoperedens sp. | reverse complement strand
GGGAACTCCGCACAATACTTCACAGTACTGCACTTCCCTTTCTCTTCGAACAGGAGCAGACCTGTACGGAGGGATTTTCACCCCGGTGGACAAGTGCCGGTATGTTTTTTTTTTGTCCTTGTTGTTCATTCTTTCTTTCCTGCACTTCGAGGCACGCCGATTCATCCACCGGACAAGTCCGGTGGTATTCTCTGCCCCTCTACCCCACGTTATAAATTATCCCCTGATCAAATGGCACCCAAAGTAAATTTTGGAAAGAACGGTATTTTAATATCAGCAATCGTATTAATTATATCCGTACTTCTAATAATCGATAGACTGCTGGCAACAGGTCCGGTACAGCTTATCCTGGCGGACGGTAAAGCTGTTCCTGTAGAGAGTGCTTCTTTGTTTTCAATAAATGAAGTGTTATTTTTCATAATAACTGCCTGGCTTGGCGGTATGTCTTTTCTTTATATAATACTCTTTTCAAAGGATAATCAAATACCCGGATCAAACGATGAAGAAATACCTGAATTAAAAGGTATCGCACCAATACAGGAAAGTAAAAATACAGCCATGTTAGCAGCCACCATTCTCGAAGGCGATGAGAAGATATTATTCCAGAATATCTTAGATAACGACGGGATACTGCAAAGAGAACTCATTGTAAAGACAGGTTTTTCAGAGCCAAAGGTAAGCAGGCTACTTGACAAAGCCGAAAGAAGAGGATTGATAGTTCGCCACAGGGACGGGATGGGAAACAGGATATTTCTAAAAAAATGAAAGCAGCGGCTTAATTTCATTTTTCTGAAACTGCTTTCAGGATAATTTCAGGGAATTCTTATAAGGTATTTCATCCATGGATGGGCTTATGAACCGATGGAAAGCATTTGCATTAATTATGATCGGCTTGCTGGCTATTGCAGTTGGCATAAGATTTTATTATATGGAGGCTCATACATTCATAATTGATGATAAACAGAAGACTTTTGCAATAAATGCAGCTCAAGATGGATTAAAAGATGAAATGGGGGATAACAGTTATAATGTTTCAGTCGAGAAACACGGCTCGATAATATCTACTGCAGGCGGAGATAAAAAGGTAGTTCGTGTTGTTTTCACTCAGGAAAATATGACCTTGACTGCTCTTGTTGATATGGATACTGGAAATGTGGTTGATAAAAGCAAAATGGAATCCAGCGGATGGATGATCGATTATAAGGATCAAAAATCAAAGCGCTGGGGCCATCAACGTTTATTCGACCGGTGATATGATGGAAATTATAATGGAAATGCAGGATGTCTGGAAAATTTATCGTATGGGCGATTTTGACGTACCTGCACTTGCAGGAGTAGACCTGGCAATAAAAAAAAGTGAGTTCGTAGCTATAACAGGCCCCAGCGGATGCGGCAAATCAACGATGTTAAATATGATAGGTTGTCTTGACATGCCCACACGTGGAAAGGTTTTGCTCGAAGGCAGGAATATATCAGAATTTAAAAGTGACGAACTGGCGCGGATAAGAGGTAAAAAAATCGGGTTCATATTCCAGACTTTTAACCTGTATCCTACCCTGACAGCTATTGCGAATATTCAACTGCCCATGAGGATCCATGAATTTCCTGAAGCAGAGGTAGAAGACACTTCAAGAAAACTGCTGGAAATGGTAGGCTTATCTGAACGGGGGACCCATTTCCCGGCTCAGCTATCAGGCGGGCAGCAGCAAAGAATAGCAGTTGCAAGGGCGCTCTCCACAGGCCCTTCAATTCTCCTGGCAGATGAGCCAACAGGGAATCTGGATACTAAATCAGGAGGGGAAGTTATGGATGTTTTTAAACGTTTAAACACTGAGGGATTGACTATAGTTATGATAACGCATGACCCAAAGATTGCAGGATATGCAGGAAGAGTTGTGAAAATGCTTGATGGAAAAATAGTAGGTGAAACATGAATAAATTTAATTTATTGCTTATGATCGTATCGACATTAATGATAGCACAGGTTGCATCAGCAGCCTCTAATTATCTTGTGACCGAAAGCGCGCCTGTGTATCCTGGAGATACGACATATGTTTATGTACCGATACAGAACATGGGATTTGGGAACTTTATGGAGGATGTTACTGTAAAACTTGCGCCAAAGGACAACGCATCTGCTAACGCTGTAACGCTCCTTAACGATATATATTCACTTGGAACTATTAGTGATTGGGGCGATCAGCGAACTGCAAAGTTCAGAATATATGTAAATCCTGATACAGTGGAAGGAGATTATTATTTCAATGTTTTTATTACTTACAAAGGACTGCAAACATACGACACTGCTCCACAGAACCCTGCGACAACCAAGCTGGATGACCAGATATTGACCATTAGAGGAAAGCCCATGATAATGCTTGTAAATTCTACGATCGGTGTCGTGGCACCGGGGAGCAAGAACACAGAAACGCTAACATTTAAAAATACTGGAACAGGTACGGTACAGAATGCTGTCGCTGAAATAAACATTGACAGTACGAATTCAGCGTTTTCTGTACTTGGGGGAGGAAGGCAATTTTCCCTTGGTACTATGAAATCAGGAGATGTTGCATCGATAACATTCAATCTAGCAGTAGATGTCGCTGCACACCCTGGTGTTTATAATATTCCTGTAATGATCACAGGACAGAACAATTATTCAACAAATAATCTCATCGGATTGGTTGTTGCAGGAATAACCGATTTTGATGTAAGCTATGTGGAGACTGTGGGCTCTTTTTCGCTTAATGTCGCCAATGTCGGGATAAGTCCCGCAAGTGCAGTAGCGGTCAACCTGCTGCGCCAGAAGAACTTCTCAATAACAGGGAGCAATACTTCTGTGCTCGGGAATTTGAATCCCGGTGATTATACATCTGCTCCATTCCAGATAACGAAAACTGCTGGAGCCGGAAACGTTCTTGAATTTGAGATACAATATACCGACACCAGTGGGCAGAGACATACGATCACGAAATCTCTACTCGTGACATTATCCTCAACAAGCACACAATCGAGAGGAACGAGCAGTACGAATTATACATTATGGATAGTCATTGTAGTGATCATACTGGTATTATACTGGCAACGCGGAAAAATAACAACATATTTCAAAAAACAAAAATGAAATCCCGTATTTGATTAAGAGGACTTTATGAAGACTTATGATACTTTCAGGCTGTCTTTGAGCCATGTGAAAAAAAGCAAGATGCGAAGCTGGCTCACTATTATCGGAATTGTAATAGGCGTAGCAGCGGTCGTTGCTATAATCTCTATAGGTCAGGGCATGCAGGAAAGCGTGGCTTCTCGCCTGGGGAGTCTTGGAGCCGATCTGATCACGGTCACCCCGGGTTTTTCACGTGCAACAGGCGGTGGCGGTTTTGACGGGGGACGAGGGGGCGGAAGCACCAGTATTAACCTCACTGATAAAGACGTGAACGTTATCAGACAGGTACCCGGTGTGCTTTATGTGAACGGCATGGTTTCAGGCAGGTCGGATATGATTTTGGGCACGGAGAAGACCTCAGTATCCATAACAGGTGTTGATCCCATAGTGTGGCGCTCCATGGTCACAACCGCGCTTGAAGCAGGTAGATACCTTCAGCCAGGTGACTCAAATGCAGTAGTTATTGGCTATTCTTTAGCTCATGAAACTTTTTTGCAGCCGATAACCCTGAATAGGCCAGTCACGATAGGAGGTAAGACTTTCAAGGTCGTGGGAATCTTCGTCCAATCAGGAGGAGGTTTTGGAGGCGGGGGTGATAATGCAGTGTATATGCCTGCTGATTATGCCAGAGATGTGATAACTACAACCATATCCAGAAATACTTTTACTTCTATCATGGTAAAGGTAACTGATCCAAACCTTGCAAATCAGGTAGCTGCAGATATTGTAACAAAACTTATGCCTTCCAGGCATGTAAATCCAAGAACCAGAGATTTTACGGTCACTGCATTCGCAGTGATACAACAGCAGATAACCAGTGTTGTCCAGTCCATATCGCTATTCCTTGCTGCGATTGCAGCAGTTTCGCTCCTCGTGGGCGCTGTAGGTATTGCAAACACCATGTTCATGTCTGTCATGGAACGAACACGGCAGATTGGATTACTGAAGGCTCTTGGAGCTACTGATAACGAAGTGATGAAACTATTCCTTATGGAATCCGGATTATTCGGATTTGTTGGGGGAATGCTCGGAATATTTATCGGCATACTGATATCCGTACTCGTATCCATTGTGGGCGGGCAGGCTATAGGACCGGGAGGGACAATGAACGCAGTTGTAACACCTCAACTTGTTATATTTGCGCTTGCCTTCTCGATATTCGTAGGCATAATCTCAGGCGTTGCACCCGCAAGGTCAGCGGCAAAAATGAATCCGGTAGATGCACTGCGATTTGAACAATAAGGAGAATTAGGAGAACTGGAGCAAAATTTAAAATAATTCACTAAAAACTTTATACTATAAAGACTAATAATAGAGGTAGGGAGCAAAATATGCAAGAAATAGGAATTGGTGATATACATACTCACACTATGTATTCAGGTTTCACGAATTATAAATTTTTGTCATTTCCGGATAGCGTGACAACTCCCCGGACATCCATTAAGGTTGCTGAAAAGATAGGACTTGGTGCACTTTGCATAACAGATCATAACACTATCAAAGGTGCGCTTGTTGCTCAAAAATTCAATAAGGATATAGTGGTGATCGGTGAAGAGATATCTTCAAACGACGGTGAAATACTGGGATTGTTCCTTCAAGAGCAGATCGAGCCCGGCTTAAGTGGTGAAGAAACAATAGAACAAATACACAGCCAGGATGGAATAGCCGTTGCTCCACACCCTTATAGTGGACATTGTTCTTGTGTTGGCACGAAAACGAACACATTGAAGTTTGATGGGATAGAAGTATTCAATTCATTACACAGGGATGGATATGCCAATGCTCTCGCTTTTAAAAATTGTAACGGGCATGCAAAACTTGGCGGAAGTGATGCGCATGCAAGTTTTATGATAGGAAACGGTTATACGTTATTTAACGGCAGTTCCCAGGAAGATTTCAGGACAGCCATAAAGAACAGACAGACAATTCATGGTGGAAAAGTTGCATCTATTAAAGATTTTGTCTATTACAGTGCCCGGGTAGCGTTTGAATCGTCAAAGACGATAATGAAGTTCAATGGCGTGGATTGCCCCATGTCTGCCAGAATATCAAGGGTAAGAAATTCACGCAAAATGTCCTATTTGCTGGGTTCTCTCGTATATGCATTTTCACCACTGCCGGTTGTTTGCACACTTCTTGGCGATAGAGTGTTGAAACATAAAGGACGCAGGGTATGGAAAGAACAGCATGATCGCTATTTGTAATTTCGTTTCGAGTATGAATATCCTGAAGCTTCACCCCCATTGGCAACTATGTATAGCCATTCGTAAACCGATTTTATCATCCCGAATTGCTGGAACCTGCGCATTGAGAATCCAACCTTCATACGATCATCAAGCATCACACGTCCAATTTTACGCATTCTCAGTGCAATCTCAACATCATCACCTGCATCGATACACTGGTACATGCCAGCCCTGAGGAAAGCTTCTTTATCAAATGCAGTGTTGCATCCCAGCGTATAATACAGGGCGCGGGTATAATACCCGATGCGGGAGAAAGTATTTGCACTCATAAGAGAAATTTTGTGTTTTAATCCCTCTTCAATCGGATAAACAGTCCCATAAAGCTGGACAATATCATGTAATTCGAAATCATTCTTTATTATCTCAAGCCATTCAGGAGGGATTATGCAATCTGCATCCGTTGTAGCAACGATATCTCCCCGTGCACACAATATACCGTCATTCCTGGCTCCTCCCACCTTTTTGCTCGTCTGGATCATAACTTCATCAGCATATACTTGCGCCAGTTCACATGTGCAGTCCTTTGAATTTCCATCAACCACGATGATTTCGTATTCATCCCTGCTAATTGTCTGATTGCAGAGGGATTGCAGACAGGCTGTAATATTAGCTTCTTCATTGTAAGTGGGAACAATTACGGATATCATGATTCTATCAGTTTCCTATATAGATTGCAATGCATTTGGGCAACTTTTTTAATGTCATACTGCTCGGTAAAGTCGCGTGAACCAGGAGAATATTGTTTTAATGATTCATCATCCGCAATTCGCTCCCCGGCCTCCGCAACATTATTAAAGAATTGAACCGCACCTCCAAAAATTTCTTTGAATTCCGGTATCCCACGGGCAACCACGGGCAGGCCGCAGGAGAGCGCTTCTAAGATCACCAGCACAAACATCTCAGAATACGAGGGCATTAAAAATACATCGGCGCCGCTGTAAGCTTCCGCAATATCAGGAACGAATCCAGTGAATATTACGTTGTCCTGGCATTTCTTTTTCATCCACTCTATCTTAAGGCGATCTTTTGAAAATGGCCCGGCAGGAAACCCTCCAACCCATACCCAGTGCATTTCAGGATGCATTTTTGACAGCTCCAAAAAATCATATATTCCCTTGCGTGGTGTCTGCTGGCCTACGGCAAGCACTACCTTCTCGCCGTCAGGTATTTTATACCGTTCCCTGAAGCTTTTTCGCTTCCCTTCATCCCTTTTGAAATAATTCCTGTCCACCCCGTTAGGGATCGTTGTGGTAGGAACATCAGGAGCGATCTCCCGAACTTCGCTGCGGCACCAGTCTACCAGGGTTATTATATGATCAAACTTCCTGTAGCTGTAAGGGTAATAAGGGGTGAAATACTTGCTAAATGCCAGGCCCCCTTCATTAAGGCGGGGAGTGACATGTGCGGTCAGTATCTTTATGCCTTTTGAGTATCTGCGGCTCATAAGCGACACCGGGCCGAAAGTGTGATAATGGACTATGTCAAAATCCCGGCCTTTGGAGTTCCATGACACTTCCATATCCGGCATACTGGCCAACTGCCTGTACAGCGTTTTTGCTGCAGTCCCGCATCCCAGATACTTTAAATTCAAGAAATCTTCTGCAAAAATATTAACCCTCATTTATTATTCCTCACAAAATTCATCGCATTTCTGATACAATCATCCATATTAAGATATTCGAATTCCGAAAAACGTCCGACGAGTCCTATGCCAAGTTTTTCGCAAAAGTCTTTTACGATGGCGATATTTTTCTTATAATCCAGGTCATAGATAACATACGCAAACCTTTGCCGCTCCAGGGCAGTATATACTATATCCTCCCTATCCTTTATGATATTCATATTTTTAAGTGCTTTAATTACATGGTCAATTATCTTCTGGTCCGACATTTCTGACACATCATCCCCTTCATGATATGTTATCTCTGCAAGTATCGCCGAATGCCCCGCATGCGCCACATCCGGGCTGTAATTTGATGGAAATGAAACCCTGTTAAACAGCCCAAGATCTTTATCAGGAACATACATCCATGAAATATTCGGAAGCTTTCCTCGCACCCCGATAAAAACACAGACTATCGAGTTATACTTTAGTTCATTGCAGGATTTCCGAACCGTATCCGGAACATTTTCAAGACTTTCCAGCAGCCTCTGTAAGGGAATCGTAGATATGCAGCGGTCTGCAATAATAATATTATCGCCATCACTTATTAAATACTTTTCTCCTTCTTTCCTGACTGAAGATACGTCAAAGCCTGTGAGAATGCTCTTTTCGATCGGTGATGCAATTGATCTCACCAGCGCTTCAATCCCGCCCTTTCGTGGGTAGGTGAAAACGGACTGGTGCGTATATCCTTCGGTTTCTATTCCGATAGCAGATTTTATAATATCCTCCACCGGCGGGCGGGGAATGCGTCCTTTTACCCAGTGCAATGACATCTGCTCTGTCGGGAATTTCCAGATCTTTTCATTATATGGGATCAAGTACAGGTCAGCAATGCCTTTCCCGAAGGTATGGATGATCCATTCACGAAAATTCCCGGGGGGAGCGAGTTTTCCTTTTTCAACAGCGATCAGGGTTTTAATAAATTCATTGATACAGAAAAAGAGGTCATCCTTTGGAAGCTGGTTCAACCCGTTTTCAAAGGGATATTTGATATACAATCCCTTATAGAAAATTTTTGTATTGCGTATATTGCGCTGACTGTTCTCTCCGAGTACATCATTCATGAATGTGAGAACTTCTGCATCACGGCTGAAAATGATGTGCGAGCCCCCTATATCAAAAGTGAACCCGGAATCGCTCACAGAGCGGCATAATCCCCCAAAAATCGGTTCCCGCTCAAGAACTATCACTTCTTCACCATTTTGCGCAAGTAAGCGGGCAAGAGTGATACCTGTGAGACCACCGCCTAATATTGCTGTTTTCACGGAATATAATTCGCTATCAATCAATATATTGTTTTCTAACACAACAAATTCGAAACATAAATGTATTAGTGCATCAATTTAATACACTGATTATGAAGTTACTCGTAAGCCCGATCAATGTTGAAGAAGCCAAAACCTGCAAACTCGGCGGTGCGGATATAATTGATGTAAAGAATCCGAAAGAAGGCTCACTTGGCGCAAATTTCCCGTGGATGATTAGAGATGTGAAAAACGTGGCAGGCGTAGTACCTTTGAGCGCAACGATCGGTGATTTTAATTATAAGCCAGGAACAGCATCACTGGCAGCACTTGGTGCGGCTGTCGCGGGTGCGGATTATATCAAAGTTGGATTATTCGATATACAGACCAGGGAGCAGGCCTTTGACATGCTCACAAACATTGTCCGTTCAGTAAAGGAATATGACAAAAATAAGAAAGTTGTGGCTTCAGGTTATTCTGATTACAGGCGAATTAACTCCATTTCACCTTTTGAACTGCCATCAATCGGTGAAAAAGCAGGTGTAGATGTTGTTATGATGGATACGGGTATCAAGGATGGCCGCTCCACATTTGAATTCCTGACCGAAGAAGAACTCAAAGGTTTCGTTTCAAGTTCAAGAGACCACGGGCTCCAGGCAGCACTTGCAGGCACGATCAAATTTGAAGATATTCCTGCATTAAAAAGAATTTCTCCTGATATTATCGGGGTCAGGGGTTGCGTGTGCGGCGGAGACCGCAATTCCTCAATAAGGAAAGATCTTGTTGAAAAATTAAGGGCCCTGATTAACAGGAATTAATGGAAAATGATAATTGGTGCATCATCTTTTGCAGGAACACTTCCTGAATTGGAGCGCGAGGTTGAATCTATAGAACTGTATATACCAAAGCTTGAAGTTTATGAAGGATCAACGTTAATAAAATCCCGCATATGCAAACTAAAAGATATGCTTTCGTCATACGATTTATCAACTTCTATCCATGCTCCTTATTTTAGCGATACGCCAAATTACCCGCACGAACTTATTGTGGATACTGCAAGATTGAATGATACAACAGAAAAACTCATGAAAGAAAGTATCATGATCGCAGAAGCTCTCGAATCAGGGATTGTGGTCATTCATCCGGGAAGGATAAATGGAAATAAAGACAGAGCATTTGAAAACATGGTGTCAGGATTGTCCCGCCTTTCAAAATTTGCCGAAGATGCGAATGTTACACTCGGACTTGAAAATAAGGAAGGGACTGACCCGGATAATCTGTGCATCAGCGCAACTGACCTGATAAAAGCTATTGAAAAGACAGGTTCACCTAATTTGAGGGCTACGTTTGATATCGGGCACGCTAACCTGACGTGTGAGGGAAACCAGGGGAAACTTCGGGAATTTGCTAAGGAACTAAAAAATCACATAGCGCATGTTCATATCCACGATAACAAGGGTTTGTGGACCGAGAAATTCTGGGGCGATCTTCATGGTGCGCCAGGGACAGGCGTTATTGATTTTTCTGTTTTGAAAGAACTCAGGTTTAATGGTGTGTATAATCTTGAGGTGTTCTCTGTTGATGATGTAAGGGCGGGAAAGAAGATACTTTTAGGTTTGGACATTGAATAAACCGTTTGAACAATGAATAAACCGTCGGATATTTTAAATATTATGTATGTTTGTAGGAAAATAATGGGCAGGGATTTTTTTTAAATACCACCACCCCCCAACCTGCCCATTATACCACCATTATTTTTTCAAATATACCAGGATATTTTCAAATATACCAGGATAATGTCAATTGAAAATACAAATTGGATAGAGCAGGCAGTGGATAGGATGTGGGGAAAATATAAATGAATTATTTGCCTGCTCATACTAACAATAACTATCATAACTAATATACCTATTCGGACACTAAAATGAGCATGTTGATGACAAAATAATCATTCAATTAACACTACTTCCACTTCCTCACCAGCATTTCGTCCTTCGATATTTTCCGGAATTATCACGAAACCATCAGCTTTAGAAACTGAACTTAAAATGCCGGCCCCGGTTGTTGCCAGTGGGATCGCAATGCCATTATCTATTTTTACACGGGCAAATGTTTTATACCCTGTTCTTCCGGTTATCTTTCCAGATAGCACTGCTCGTACGATCCTTTCAGGTTCATCCGGAACATGCCCGAGCCTTCGAAATGCGGCCTTTCCATAAAAAAAAAGCGCCACTATACCTGCAACAGGATATCCCGGCATGCATAAAACAGGTTTACCATTGATAATTCCAAGAGCTGTAGGCTTTCCAGGACTGATCCCGACACCATGGACAAGGAGTTTTCCAAGTGATCCAACAACTGCCGGAACAAAATCGCGTTTTCCCACTGAAGTCCCGCCACTTGTTAAAATCATATCTGCATCAAGATTTGATATAATAGCTTCTTTTATTTTGTCAGGAGAATCAGTCACAATGTCAAGCAGGCGCGGGATACCCCCCCATTTTCGTATATACATCGAAGACATCAATCCATTCGTTTCATAGACCTCTCCATCCACCAGGTTTTTCTTACCTCTGGGCACAAGTTCCTCACCAGTTGGGATAATAACAACAAGAGGCCTTTTAAAAACCTTAATATTCCCAATACCAAGGGATGCAAGAACAGCGATATCACAGGGACGAAGCAGGCGTCCCCTGTTTAAGATAATTTCACCTTTTTGTATATCCTCCCCTATTGCCCCAACGTTCTTGAAGGGATGGATTTGTGCAAATATCTCAACTTTATCGCCGCTTAATACCGTATCTTCCATCATAACGACCGCATCCGACTTTTCCGGCATCGGTGAACCTGTATGCACCCTCATGCATGTGCCTTTCTCCATACTATTTGCTAATCTGAGCATAACAGGTGAACCAGTGCCTGCTCCGAGCGTTTCAGATGCCATGACTGCAAATCCATCCATGGCTGCACGCCTATAATGCGGCACATCTATACTTGCAATTCTATTTTCTGCAATTATCCTTCCATCACATTCCTCGATGGGCAAGGTCTCTATTTTTGAAATTGGTTGAAATGAATGGAGAAATAATTCTTTTGCTTTTTGTGCATTTATTCTTTCTTTAAACATCATCCACCCGACACAGGAGGGAAAATAGCTATTTCTTCACCCGGTTGAAGCAAATTATCCATTCCATCCGATTCAAGAATATTTTCCCCATTCAGAAAAATATTAACATAGGGCTGTAATTTTCCATTAGTGAATAAGATCTTATCCAGGCCCGGGAACTTATTACAAATCATTTCAAGTATCTCCCGAACAGTATCTCCTTCAATCTCAAGCTCACTGGTTTTTGTGAATTCCCTGAAATTTGCAAAGAACCTGACCCTGATTTTTGGCATGCACCATGAATGTTTTTCCAAAACCATAAATGCTATGAATAAGTTTAAACTATCATGAAGTGGATGAATAAAAAAAGCTTTTCTTATTATCTTTGTTTTTTTATCCTATTAGCCCTTGCATTTTTCTTAAGACTCTACAGGCTTGATGAAAGGGTATTTCATCACGATGAGGCTGCTGTAGGTTATTTTACGTACAGGTTGTTCACACAGCATAGCTATTCTTACGATCCCTCGTTCCATGGGCCTTTCATGTATTATGTGACAACAGAAATATTTAAAAGAATAGGGGATAGTGACTATTCTGCACGAATTCTGCCAGCAATTCTCGGGTCTTCTATGCTGTTATTTTTGCTGCCCTTAAAGAAATATATCGGAAAGACCGGATTGCTGATCTGTGCTTTCTTCCTTGCACTCTCGCCATCGTTCCTGTATTATTCCCGGTTTTACAGGGAAGATATATTCATGTCCTTTTTCACACTATTATTATTTGTTTGCGCGATTAAATTTGTAGAGAATTATTCTAATATGAATTATTCAAATGATAAAAATATAGTGATCAGGAATGCGTATTTATTTGCAACTATATTAATAATATTAACACTGGCATTTATTTGGGTCATACCGGGTTTATACATTCGGATATTATCGTTGTTAACATTAAAAGGATTATATTTTGTTTCATTTGCATTAATTGGATTGGTTATTATTATTCTAAGTTTTGGCAGATATCCTTTAATGAGATTTCTTTACATTGTTATCGGGGCACTGGCGCTTGCATCGCTGGTTGCGCTTAAAGAAAATGCATACATCATAATGGCTTTGTTATTCTTTTTCCTGTTACTTTTCGCCATAAGGGAAAAATGGTATAGTGGTTTGATCGGGAAAATCAAAAATCTCGATAATAAATTTTTGATCCTGTCTACAGAAATGCTATTATTTATTTTTATATTTATTGTCTTTTTCTCCTTATATTATACGGGAAATTTCCTTGACATTCCGGGGATTAAAGATGCCTTCATGAAAGCGGTTTTACACTGGTACGAGATGCACAAGATCGAACGTATGGGCGGCGTTTTCTTTTTTTACCTGCCGATCATAGCTCTCTATGAACTTCCAATATTCATATTTGGGATTTTAGGAATTGCACATTATAGCTGTTGCGATAATAAGAAAATAAAGATATTAATGATTTCTCTTATCTACTGGATAATAGTTTGTATATTCTATCTCATATCAAAAACATATCCGACATCAAGCAGGTTCCTTCCTGTATCTTACCTCCCAGCTTCAATAATCGTTTTATTACCATTGCTGCTATTTGCATTCTTAAGCGTATTGAGGTCAAAAAATCTTTTTGTTGCTTTCCTGACATATTGGGCACTGGCTAATTTCTTTGTATATTCTTATGTCCAGGAAAAAGTACCATGGCTTGTACTCAATCCCTTACTTCCCCTTGTATTAATTGCAGCGATCTACCTGAATGAAATTATTCAGGGGCTGGATTTGAATTCCCGTAAAGGGGTCATTACAGTCATAATTATTATTTTAACATCATCTTTTTTCATTTATTCAAGCATTGAATTGAACTTTAAACGTTATACAGATCCCGCCGAACCTCTTATCCAGGCGGCTCAGCCACCGCAGAAATTTGCATTATTGTTAAGTAAAATAAACGAAATTTCATCTCAGTATGAGGGTAATTCTACAAAGATACAGCTTACAGATCCGGAGTTAGAAACCCAGTTCCTCTGGTACATGCGCCATTTCAATAACATTCAATGGAAAGCCAATATCAATTCCACTCTTGACGCGCCGTTGATAATCGTTCATCAGGGCGATGAGGCGCCAAGTGAAGCTGATATCGTAAAGCGCAACCTTCGCACGGATTATGAGCGACTTGATAGCGCAAAGATGTCATGGTACTGGTTTAAAGAGCCAGATATAACCATTGATTATTTGCTTTACAGGAAAATGAATCGAGAGCCGTCAGAATACAGGATAGTGCTGTTCTATATGCCTAAATATCAGGATAGTTGAGTATAACCTTCAAATGAATTTAATGTAATTTATTGGGGTATTCTCTAGTTGGTAGAATTACTATGAATAATAATTTATATAATAGTTTAGCTGTTAGATAATTAGTGGATTATGAAATTTAGGAGTGATTATGAAAAAAGTTCTCATTGTTGCGGATATGATAAATGATTTCGTCACAGGGAAATTCGGAAGTGAACGAGCCCGGAATATTGTCCCGAATGTTGTTGCTCTTGTAAAGAAAGCACATAAACTTGGAGTTCCGGTAATATTTCTACGGGATGCACATCGTGCAACCGATAGGGAACTGGATATCTGGGGTGAACATGCTATGAAAGGAAGTAAGGGCTCCGAGATAATTCCGGAGCTTAAGCCTGAAAAAAATGATGTCGTAATAGAAAAAAAACAGTACATCGCTTCTGTGGAACTTCCTGAAATATTAAAACAAATGAACGCAGACACCCTGATCTTTACAGGTGTGAGCACAGACATCTGTGTACAGAATAGCGTTGCTCAGGCATATTTTTCAGGATATAAAACGATCGTGCCCAGTGACTGCACTGCTTCAATAGATGAAGAGGCTCATGAATACGCTCTCAAATATATGAAAAATATATTCGGTACGGAAATTACATCATCTGATAAGGTTTTATAATGGTTTTGATGATCTCCGGGGTCGATGAAGCAGGAAAAGGCCCGGTTCTTGGGCCTATGTGCGTTGCAGGAATACTGCTTGATAGAAAAAAGATAGGCGAGCTTTCAAGTATCGGAGTGAAGGATTCTAAACAACTGACTGCAAAAAAACGGGAAGTACTGGCCGGAGAAATTAAGGAACTGGCTGAAAAATATTTTATCCTTGAAGTTACTTCTTCCAGGATAGATGAACTCAGGAAGATAATGACAATGAATGAAATAATGGTTGCCTCGTTTACGAAAGTCCTTGAGGAATTAAGACCCGATCATGCTTTTGTAGATGCAGCGGATGTAATTGCGAACCGATTTGGCGAAAATATCAGGATGAAATATCCAGGGGAAATAATGATCACTTCAGAACATAAAGCAGATGTTAAATACCCGATCGTATCGGCTGCTTCCATACTTGCAAAAGTCCAGAGGGACTTACTTGTAAAACAAATCGAAAACGAATTGGGATTGGAAATAGGAAGCGGTTATCCTTCTGATGCTAAAACTATCAGATTCCTTGAACAATGGGTAAAAGACAATAATTCCCTTCCTTCTTTTGCCCGTAGTTCGTGGGAGACTTCTAAAAACATTTTAGAGAAATTCGATAGAAACCAGAAAAGATTATTTGATTACGATTTATAAAAATCATGAAACAAGCCTTTTGATAAGCTTTCTTCCTTCTTCAGTCTTGAAAATTGGTGGATTCCAATCCTGTATTATTCTTCTCCTTTGTGTTTTAACTTCCTTTTGTTTTATTGGATCAAAGCCGATTTTCTCATGCAATTCCCTGTATACCATTATGCCGCATCGCTGCCAAACCGGTGTTTCAGCAAGATTGATCCCATGACTGAATACAAGCTCATGGATATGGCTTGCCTTCATGTTTTTCAGGCTCATTGCAGCCTCATTTTCACTCATTCCGGATTTTAACAGCGTGTAATATCCGTAGGAACTCATATGGTTTCTCCATGCTTCAGCCTGTCTCCACAAAAGATATTTGTAAATGTCTTCTTTTCCAAGAATGATGATCCTTGAATCAAAAGAAACAGGTTTTTCAAGCTTCAACTGAATTGTAAGCGCTGAGGAAACAAATGCCGGAATAATGGAATCAATTTTCTCGACCCTGTTATTATAAGGCATTTCATAGAAAAAGAAGGATATCTCATCTGAAAATGTAAAAGCAAAAAGTGGGTTCAGGCCGCTTTCCTTAAAAAATAATTCAATAGAATCCGCCATCGCCCGGGCAAATATCTCATCATATGGTTTTAAAAGCCCGAGCAACCCCAGTGCGCGATGAAAACCCTTTCCATCGATTCTTACGGCAAAAGGAGGAAATACCCGAAGGTGGGAATATATTTCCCTCTCTTTCATTTCATTTTCTGAAAAATCATCACTCAAGATTTATTATTGTTCCTCATCTTCCTGGGCGATATCATACTCTTCAGAAACCTCTTCGGGTTTCTTGAACTGGTCTTTGACATGCCTTATGAGAATAACATCCGCAACTGCTACAACCCACCTGAATGGGACGACGACACCTTTGCTTCCCGAATCGAACATATTGGGATTTAATTTTGTGGCAGCAAGACCCGTTGCTTTTTTCTCGTTTACTTCAAGTACGACATCATTAACCTTTCCGATATATACTCCTTTTTCTGTGTAAATATTTAATCCAAATAGAGTTGAAACCTCAGCCTGCATTTTATCACCTTACCTGAATATGAATGATATCAATATAAACTTTATTGAATCTTTTTTTCGCAGAAGTTTAATATTCCCGGATGATGATTTAGGCTGCAATGTTAACAACTGATGATATTAAAATCCTTATTAAGAAATATGCGCTTCAGAATGCTGTAAAATATAATAAGCTGCCGCAGGCCGGTTCTGTCATGGGCAAAGTCATGGCTGCTCCGGAACTCAGGACAAGGGCCAAAGAGGTAAATTCACTTGTGGGAGAAGTGCTGGATGAGATAAACCAGATGTCTCCTGATTCATGGGAACAGGAGTTGAACCGGCTTGCGCCTGAACTCATTGCAGAACTCAAGGAAAAGAAAGAGCCGGAAAAAGGCCTTCCACCGCTTGATATTAAAGGGCTGCTTGTTATGAGGTTCGCGCCAAACCCGAATGGTCCGCCTACTATTGGGAGTTCGCGCGGTATTGTTGTGAACTCGGAATACACAAAAAAATATAAGGGCAAGTTCATCATCCGTTTTGATGACACAGACCCTGCGACCAAGCGCCCCATGCTTGAAGCGTATCACTGGTATCTTGATGACTGCGAATGGCTCGGTGCAAAACCGGATGAGGTAATAATTGCATCTGACAGGATACCTAAATATTATGAAGTAGCCCAACAGCTTATTAAAAAAGGCGGAGCGTACGTTTGTTTCTGTGAGCAGGATGAATTCAAGGCGCTAAAAGATGTAAAGGAAGCCTGCCCGCACAGGGGAAAGAATGTGGAAGAGAATCTCGCCTTATGGCAAAAAATGCTGTCCGGTGAATTTAGAGAACAGGAAGCAGTGCTTCGTATCAAGACTGACATCGCACATAAAGACCCGGCAATAAGGGACTGGGTAGCCTTCCGTATTATTAAGACGCCGCACCCAAGACCCGAAGTTGCGGATAAATACAATGCCTGGCCGCTTCTTGATTTTGAGGGCGCCGTGGAAGATCACCTCCTGGGAACGACGCTTATTATCCGGGGCAAGGACCTTACGGACAGCGAGACGCGCCAGAGATATATATACAAATACATGGGCTGGAAATATCCCGAAACCATGCACTGGGGACGCGTGCAGATACACGAGTTCGGGAAATTAAGCACAAGCGGGTTAAAGAAAGCGATAGCTGACGGAACATACACGGGATGGGATGATCCGCGCGTGCCCACAATAAGGGCATTGAGGCGGCGCGGCATACGATCAGAAGCTCTCAGGAAATTCATGATAGAACTTGGTCTTGGCGAAACTGATATCAGCCTCAGCCTTGACACGCTCTATGCCGAGAACAGGAAGATCGTTGACCCGATAGCAAACAGGTATTTTTTTGTATGGAATCCTGTTGAACTGGAAGTAGAGGGCGCAGAACCAAAAGTTGCAAAGGCGCCTCTTCATCCTTCAAGGGGCGGGATGAGAGAGATCCCTGCAGGAACAAAAGTGCTAATATGCCAGAGCGATGTGGAAAACCTGAAAGAAGGTGAAAAGCTGCGGTTGAAAGATCTTTATAATATCCAGATCACAGGATTATCGCCGCTATCAGCCAAATTCATAGGTACTGATATGGATCTTGTCAAGAAGGAGAAAGCGCGCATCATCCACTGGGCTCCGCTTGATGGCCTGAGGGTGAGGGTTCTTTCACCGGACGGCGAATATTCGGGAATTGGCGAGCGCGGGATCGAGAAAGAGCTGGATAAGGTGGTGCAGTTTGAGAGGTTCGGCTTTGTGAGGATCGATAGCGTTAGCGGGGATGAGGTAGTGGCTTATTATACGCATAAGTGACGTTTAGGTGATACTCTTTCATATTTCTTCTTAAGAAAGGGCTATATTCAAAAAATGCAATAAGTATATTTATATATTGGTGATTTATCTCATGATGACCAAACTTAAAAGGCGAGAAATAATAAAACGACTTGATCGCTTACCTTTCGAGATACAAATAAAAATTCTGGATCTGGCTGAAGCAGCAGCTCCATCCCCGCAAAAAGGTGTTTCGGGCAAGAAACTCCTTCGTTTTGCAGGGATATTAAATGCTGATGATGTCAATGAAATGACTCAGGCAATTGAAAATGGGTGCGAAAAAGTTGATATTAATGAGTGGTAGATTTATACTTGATACAAATATTGTAATTGCTATTTTCGGTGGAGAAACTTCAATAAAAGAACATCTTTCTAAAGCCGATGAAGTATTTATTTCCAGCACAGTTCTGGGGGAATTATTTTTTGGTGCATTCAAGTCAAAACGTTCAAAGACCAATCTAAAGCGAATATTAAATTTTGCAGATAGTATTACCATTTTTAATTGTGACAAAGATACTTCTTATCAGTATGGAATTGTAAAAAATAAACTGCTGGATAAAGGAAAACCTATTCCCGAAAATGATATTTGGATAGCTGCTGTTGCCATGCAAAATGATCTAATCCTCGTTACTCGTGATGGCCATTTTGATGAAATCGAAGAATTGAAATATGAAAAATGGTAAATTGGTTTTTATAAGCTGCACATCGTCTTAAATTTTCAGGCTCTCATAGGTCGCATGTTCTTTCCTGACCACAGGAACGAACTCCCAGCCGCTATCTTCAATAGCCTTTACGATCGGGTCTCGCACCCGGTTCACATCGAACTTATACTCATAAACCTTGCCAAGCGTCATATCTTCCTTTATCCCGTACTGCATTTCCCATATTTCTGGAAAAGAATCCTGCCCCTGAAATAAGCTTTATCAAAAGCCACACTGGGCTTCAGGGCACCGCACGCTTCCCATTTCCTCGCAGTAGCGCGCAGCTTTTCGGGACTCATCCAGCACGAGGTACGCGCGGTAAGTTTTGCTCAACCGCTCTTTTTTCTTACCTCTATATACTCGAAATAACCGAAGGCATAAATCATTGCCCCCAATTCCGGCAAGGGCGCTAAGTAAACCAAATGCCAGGCCGACTATAGCAATTAATCATTGATAGTATCCCAAAGCCGGGCACAGAAGAAAACGCGCATCATCCACTGGGCTCCGCTTGATGGGCTAAAAGTGAGGGTTCTTTCACCGGACGGCGAATATTCGGGAATTGGCGAGCGCGGGATCGAGAAAGAGCTGGATAAGGTGGTGCAGTTTGAAAGGTTTGGCTTTGTGAGGATCGATAGCGTTAGCGGGGATGAGATAGTGGCGTATTATACGCATAAGTGACGAATTATTTTTCTTTTTGTTTACAGCGCTTAGAGCATGTCTGAATATTTATTCTGGACAGGATTTACAGGATGGACAGGATTAATTTCCATCCTGTAAATCCTGTAATCCTGTCCAAAAATGCATCTGAATACTCATTCATAACCAATTATGTGCATCGGATCGGTGTGAAAACCAAATGTAGGTCAAATTTTCAGACAAGCTCTAAAAGAAAGAAATCATCGTAATGAAAACCAAACAGTTATTAGAGAGCATACATAATTAATGATCATTGGTTAATATGTCTGAAAGTCTTGTCCATGAAAGTATTGATATCCTGACGAAATCAAAATTCTTCGGAAGTAAAGAGAAATTGCTCGACGAAGCAGTCAGGACTTTGCTGGAAGTCAAACCCTCTTTTAAAATAGAAATCGCGGTGGAACTTTATAAGAAAGGCACTATTTCAATGAGCAGAGCTTCAGAAATTGCTGGAGTATCAGGAGAAGGATTCAAAGGAATACTATCAAGCAGAGGTATAGTCCGAAAGATCAAAGCACCCACAAGTGAAAAAATGAAGAAAGAAGTCGATTTGATTTTGCAGCGATAAAGATGATTATAACTCCTGAAATTTATGGTGAGCTCAATGTTCCCATTGATTACGGCTACACTTTTCCTCTGGCTATCTTCAAGAATTTCAAGATGATAAATCCTGATAATGAAGAACAAGAAACATACAGGACATTTTTAAGAACAAATCGGCGCATCGGGAAAGGCGAACTTGAAGCAATTTCAATATGCATCAGCAGGAAATGGATTATCTCATCTATGGATGAAGTTGCGATATCTTTTGCATTAGCAAATGGTGTGATCACCATAAGTCTTCATTCTATTTTAAGATCGTTATGGGAATCAGGTATTTTGACCAAAAATGAAGTGGAAGAAATTATTTTAAAGATCGAACAGAAAGATAATACAAGGATTAGAGATATTCAAAAGATATTGAAATAATAGATTCGACCCAACAGATACTCTTTTAAGCCCGGGTTATGTGCTTGTCGAGAATGAAATAGGGGCGCTGATAGAATCGGCGGGAATAAAATGCATACTATGGGAGTCAATTCAGATTCGATGTTTGATTTCATCGAATTGCCTTAATTGCACCAACATGTAATGTAACGGTCACTTAATCCGAGACCGTTACATTACATGTTGGGACGATTTTTACTTCTTTGCGTTCTTCGCGGCTAAAAGTGTAAATTGCAATAATTACTTCTTACTATTTCATCTGAGTAATTTGTCTTCTAAAATACGTTTGACGCGAGCAAAGCTTGGAAGATTCGATTCCAGTGTATTAGGGGACAACTTTTCAAGCACAATAAATGATCTTTTCCCCTTTTTATAGGCTTTGGAACTGTTACGGGTCGCTTGGATTAAATCATTCTGAATCTCTTGGCGAGACCTCGATTCCAAGTTAATTAATGGTGGTAACGCCGATATTTGAAGGTCGCTCCCGTAGTGATTGGCTAACGCATCTCGATCCGCAACTATCCAACTTTCCATGCAAGTCGTCATAAAAAGCACTTGATCATTTTCTGAACCAGGTGGTTTATCCCACCCATCACGTAATTTTAGATGGCTCCAACTTGCATCCAAATCTGTCAATGTATCTTCGCTGTCTATTAACATAGCTACATAGTCAGAGTTGCTCTTATTTGCATGAGCAGTCTGAAAATGGTTGAATGCTGACTCTCTTCCCCCACAAGAAACGAGCCTTGGCATGTAATCTTTAAATCCACAATTTTCGAGCAGTTTGCGGAATCCTTTACGACAGAGTATGTGAAGTTCATTTGAGTCTCCTCCTCCTTCAATGTAGATGGTTTTATTCACCAGCGTGTACCTCCTAGATGACCCTGAATCCACAACTCTCCAAGCCGATATTTCTCTAGCCAGACCTTAAGATCCTCTTCCTTCAATCTTCGAACTGATGTACATCCATTGTGCTTTTCACAAACCAATACAACTTCTGGTCTTTCAGTCATGGCATTTATAAGGATATCCGAGTGTGTTGTAACAATTAGCTGTGTGCGTTTAGAAGCAGCTACCAAATAATCCGCCAGTTTTGGAAGAATGTCGGGATGTAATCCGAGCTCCGGCTCCTCGATACAAATGAGAGATGGGGGCTCTGGATCACATAAGATAGCAAGCAAACAAAGATAGCGCAACGTGCCATCTGACAAACGTGTAGCTGGAATCGTAAACTCGTTCTCCGTTAGGAATACCTGAACAGTGCCACCTTCTATACTTACGTTGAAGTCACTCAAGTTTTCGTAGAGTTCGCTAAGCCCCTCCAATATCTCCTTCTTAGCTTTTGGATGTTGCCGACTGATCCTGTTTAAAAATAACCCCAAATTGGAAAAATCCTCTTCTAATCTGTCATTTCGCATGTCGGCTTTCTGTGGCTCTCTGAATACTGTATTCCTACCGAAAGACCATTCGCGATAAATACGTATACTCCCATAAGCATCTGCCAGATATGAAATTTCTGGGTAATGTTCCGGGTCACGACGTTGAGACAAGATAGAAAGGGTCGGATCAATTGTCTCTATTGATAATTGGCGGCTTTTTCCCCCTTTTATATTAACGACAGGATGGCCGCCTTCGAAATGGTAGTAAAAATATGGGCGTTGTTTATCATAACCGTATTCATTCTCGACTTTCTCATCATTTATCTGGAATCTCCCATTCTCGGAATAAAAAGATAGTAAATGAACAAGTGATTGTGTTCCTTTTGGATTACTAACAACTACCTCAATGGTTGCAGGACTGTTTCGTTCTCCTTTCCAAATCCATTCTGAAACACCACCACCTTTCCGAACCACTGCGCCTATATCCATAGGTGTTGCCCGCATCAATGCCACTGCCTCAATCAAATTTGATTTTCCAACACCGTTGATACCGATAATGATATTCAGACTTTTAAGATCTACAGGTGTAGTTTCAGGGCCAAACGACAGGAAGTTAGTCAACTTAATAAGTTGCAACAACCTTTTATCATCATCGGAAGATCTTTGTATCATTATTCATTCCTTATAACTGTTCTATCTCAATTGCAATGTATTTAGTTTTTTCTCCGATAAACTTCTGATTTATTTAATATTTGATTATTCTGCAAAGCGTCTAATATAGAATATAATTTTACTCGTTTAGTAAAAAAGAGACAAAGCAATAATTAATCGGTTGGCTTATTATTTTCATAATTAATAAAAAATGCATCACCTTACTTTTTCAAGCTCTCATAGGTCGCATGTTCTTTCCTGACCACAGGAACGAACTCCCAGCCGCTCTCTTCAATTGCCTTTACGATCGGGTCTCGCACCCGGTTCACATCGAACTTATACTCATAAACCTTGCCGAGCGTTCCATTTTCCTTTATCCCATACTGCACTTCCCATGATTTCTGGAAAAGGATCATGCCCCGAAAATATGCTTTCTCAAAAGCCACACTCGGGTTGAGGGAGCCGTCTGTTCCGGCATACCACCGCACACTTCCGGTCTCCTAGCAGTAGCGTGCAGATTTGCGGGACTCATCCAGCACGAGGTACGCGCGGTAAGTTTTGCTCAGCCGCTATTTGGAAAATATTGCATACCACATCGCATCCACGATTTTCCATTCTACGAACATATCTGTTTCTTCGGTTGGCTTTATCTCCATCAAACGCTAAATTGCCCTGACTTTTCGGTAGGCTTTACGCAGCAATCTTATAAAATTTGCTAAGAACCGCTCTTTCCTTTCCATTCTCCTTATAAAAATATTTTCTTCAGAAATAAATAACTCTTTTAGATGACGTATATCTGTTTTTGGTGAAAAAAAACACATACAGAAGGATACCGAAGAATATTAACGCTGAACCAACAACCTTATCGAACAGGGATGTGGAATAAAGGAGATATAGACATACTCCGATACCAATCCAGGGTAAAATATTTTGTCCATATAAATCTTTTTCTGTACGTTTTTTTAGTATGATCAGGGCAAGACAGGTTAACAGGTATGAGAATGCAAGATTAAAAACAGAAAACGAGATCAATCCACGTAATCCGGAAAAAATGGACAATGTAAATGCAATAATCCCATGGATCAATAATGCTATATATGGTGTGCCAAAACTTGTGTGGATTTTAGAAAATATTCCGGGAAATAAGCCATCAATAGACATTGCATATGATAATCGTGCGGTGGTGAGGATATTTGCTTCATCAGATCCTGATACTGATAATAAAGCCCCTATAGCCATAATTAAGGCTCCAACCGCCCCAAAAATTACTGATGCAACATCAACCAGGGGAGTTGAAGTCGTTGCTAAAGCAGACCATTTGATTGTCCCATAAATAACAAAATTAGTAAAAAGATAAAATGCTGTGACAATCATCATACCGGTTGCTATCGCTTTTGGTATTGTTTTTTTTGGATCTTTAACTTCACTTGCAGGCAGTGTACCCAGTTCAAATCCGGCATATGCCCAGAATATCAACACCAGGGCAGTCCCGAAATTATTCAAACCAAGCGGGGCTAACGGTGTATAATTTGTAACAAGAGTTTTTGGATCAAATACGAAAAAGAAAATCCCCCCGAAGATCAATAAAATTAGCGGAATCAGCTTAATAACTGTCAAAACGTCGTTGACTTTTCCTGCAGCTTTAACTCCAACGATATTTATAAAAGTTAAAGCAAATATGAACAGTCCTTTTACGAGAATTTGTTGAACAGAATCCAGGGGAAAAAAATATTGCAGGTATTGTACGAACGCTATAGCAAAAACCGGCAATGCAAGGATTTCTGCAATCCACATGCTCCAGCCTGTAAGGAAACCAAAAAAATCATGATGAATACTATGTAATAAAGAAGTATAAATGTTATTGACCTGAGTTTCAAAGAAAATACTGAAATCAGCAGGTAGAGCCCTCTTTATTTCTATTTTATTCTTTGTGGTTTTATTCGTTCCCCATTTTTTGGCATCACGAATGTTATTCTGAATCCTCCATTCACACTCATTTCAGGAAAAAAGAATAAATGAACAGGATTTCCTTTATTATCAATTGACTGAATATAAACTAAACGGATAACATTGTCATTTAAACTCACATCAGTATTTGAACCAAAAGGCGACCAGATAAAAGCCATCGAGAAGCTGACCCTGGGTCTTAACCAGGACATGAAACACCAGACACTCCTTGGTGTGACAGGTTCCGGGAAAACCTTCACGGTCGCCAATGTTATCCAGAATATCCAGCGCCCAACTCTTGTCATTTCACACAACAAGACCCTTGCAGCACAGCTTTACTCGGAATTCAAGGCTTTTTTCCCAGAAAATGCAGTTGAGTACTTTGTGAGCTATTATGATTACTACCAGCCTGAAGCCTATATCCCCCAGACTGATACCTATATTGAAAAAGACGCTTCCATAAATGAGGAGATCAACAGGATGCGCCTTTCTGCCACACGGTCACTGTTCGAGCGGCGGGATGTTATTGTTGTAGCAAGCGTTTCCTGCATTTATGGCATCGGGTCGCCGCAGGAATGGCGTGATATGTCCATTCTTCTTCGAAAAGGAGATGAAGCGCCGCGAAAGGTAATACTTTCAAGATTTGTGGATATGCAATATGAACGAAATGACCTTGATTTCAGCACTGGAAAATTCCGGGCGCGCGGTGATACGATCGAAGTATTTCCTTCTTATGCATCAACCGGGGTCAGGATCGAACTTTTCGGTGATGAGATTGAACGCATCTCGGAATTTGACCCGCTGACAGGAAAAACTATCCTGGAAAAAGATGCCCTGGTCATCTATCCTGCCAAGCATTTCGTTATGCCACAGGAAAAGATCGACCTTGCTATTGAATCAATAGAAGAGGAACTCAAAGGAAGATTACAGGAACTAAAGCGAACTGGAAAAATACTGGAAGCAGCCCGTCTTGAGCAGCGCACAAAATTCGATATCGAGATGATGCATGAGATCGGGTACTGCCAGGGAATAGAAAATTACAGCCGCCACATGGACGGGCGAAGAGCGGGTGAGCCCGCATATACGCTAATGGATTATTTCCCGAAGGATTTCTTGATCGTGATCGATGAATCGCATGTTACTATCCCGCAAATACGCGGTATGCAGGCAGGAGACCATGCACGAAAAGAATCTCTGGTGAATTACGGTTTCAGGCTGCCGTCAGCATACGATAACCGTCCGCTTACATTCGATGAATTCAGTGAAAGGGTGAACCAGGCGCTGTATATTTCGGCAACGCCTGCGGATTATGAGGTTGCCATGAGCGCACAGGTCGTAGAGCAGATCATCCGCCCCACAGGGCTTGTTGATCCTGAGATCATAGTGAAACCCATAACAGGACAGATTGATGACCTGATCGGGGAGATCCGCGCAAAGACCGCAAAAAAATTCAGGGTTCTTGTTACAACTCTTACAAAAAGAATGGCAGAAGATTTAACGGAATATCTTCTGGGAGCCGGGATCAAAGCAAGATACATGCATTCTGAGATAGAGACGCTGGAGAGAATCGAGATAATCAGGGGACTGCGCCTTGGTGAGTTCGATGTGCTTGTAGGGATCAACCTCCTTCGTGAAGGGCTTGACCTGCCTGAAGTCGCGCTTGTTGCTATCCTCGATGCTGATAAAGAAGGTTTCCTGCGTTCTGACCGCTCTCTTTTGCAGACAATAGGAAGGACTTCAAGAAATGTTGAGGGGAAAGTGGTGATGTATGCAGACAGGATGACTGGTTCGATGCAAAGGGCGATAGATGAGACAAATAGAAGGCGAACCATGCAGATAGAATATAATAAAGAGCATAACATCACACCGCAGACTATACAAAAGGCTGTTGAGCCGCGTGCGATAACCGAGGAGGCGCCGCCAAAAGAGGAGATTTTCAATTATATTGTGGAGCTTGAGGCTGAGATGCATAGGTCTGCCAAGAGCCAGGAGTTTGAGAAGGCTGCAAAGATAAGGGACAGGATAGCGAAGCTGAGGAAGGAGATGTGAGTCTGAATAATCGTTTTTCTTTAGTATAGCTTTTTTTGTTTTTAATTACAAAAATTTAAATAGTATGCTCTTTAAATAATGCTTTGATGGTAAAAGCGTCTCTAAAAAAGGTTTTTATTAAGAATTTCAAAAGTCTTCATGATTGTGAAATCGATATTGGAAAGTTGAATGTAGTTGTGGGGGCTAATGCTTCGGGGAAATCGAATTTAATCGAAGCTTTCAGGTTATTGAAAAAAATATATGTTGATAAAGATCCTTTTCCGTTCTTAGAGTGGTGGGGTTACAATAATGTAGTATGGCAAAGAAAAGAAGAGCTACCCATAATTATTGGGCTGCTTTTTGATATTGAAGGTTATGATGTCTATTTTGAGACAAATTTTACGGGAACTGGTGGAAAATTCCAGATTTTGCGAGAAGTATTGGATATTAGAGGTTATTTAAAATTTGAGAAAAAAGGGGAATGGACAGCAATAAAACATGATATGAAATTTATTGATGCCGTTATTGAAAAACCTCAAAAGTATAATGTAAGCTATGAGGGAAAATTGATAATAAGCAAGCATAAAGATAATCTTATAAAAGAGGTAAAATTCGAATGGGGGGAATTGCCAAATCTTTTAGATTTAATTCAAGAAATAAATGGAATTAAGGAGGATATTAATATTGGTGAAAAAAATGCTGCCAAGATATCATATCAAAAAATAGATGATTGGGAAATTCTTGCTCCAGCTGTAGTTGTCCATCGTTTCAATGAAAAAGAGTATTATCAAAAAATATATTTTGTTTCCTCAAAAAGAATTCTTCTTACCCTCGAAAAATTATCGGTTTTGTACCCCCTGAATATTCGCTTGATGAAAAACCCTCAACCTCTTCGAAGAGAAGAAACGCTCAAAGAAGACGGAAGCAATATCGCAAGCGTTTATCACACCATTTATCTCAAAGAAGGTAAAATTCCGGAAGAAATTTATAATCCCCTTATAATGGTTTTTCCAAAAATAGATGTGCGGCCTCATATTACAGATGACGGAAGGGTTATGATAAAATTCTTTGAGGAAGGATTTGAACTTTTGCCACCTAATACATCAGATGGAATATATAAAATTTTAACTTTACTGATGGCCATTTACTTAAAACCACCATTGCTCATAATCGATGAAATTGAGAATTCTCTGCATCCATCAACACTGGAACTTATTCTGGATACGATCGGAATTAGTGATACACAGGCAATCATCACCACGCATTCGCCTGTGGTAGTTGATATGACAGAACTGAATAATATTATTCTTGTCGAAAAAGAACAAGGCGAATCAAAATTTAAACGGATAAAAGACCCCGAAAAAATAAGGGAGTTCTTAATAGAAAAAGGTATAACATTCAGCGAGGGCTGGATCTACGGGGATCTATTAAAAACCGAAAAACAAGCATGAACATTAAAATAATCTCCGAAGACGATTATGGCGGGGCATTTTTAAAGAACGTGATCGAGCAGCTCAAAAACAAGAATATTGTAGGAAATGTAACCGTAAAAGCCACAAAACCCATGCGTCCCTTATGTAATTTAAAGCTTGATAGGATTTTGAAGGCATTCGATAACTCCTGCGACAAGATAATTATTATTCTGGATTCTGATGGACCTCAAAATTATGAATCCAGATATGTAAATATAGGGCGCCATGTACCTCCTGGCTTGAGAACTCCAGTCAAAATCATTCTCGTAGATTATGAAATTGAAGAGTGGATATGCATCAGCAAAAATTTTGAATGGAAGCACTCAAAGCCTTCTGAAGAACTGAAAGTTAAATTTGGGTATATAAAAAGCAGCCTTCCAAAGTATGCTGCTGAATTGGATTTTGACAAACTTGTAAAAAACTGTATATCTTTTAAGGCTTTTCTGGAGGCTTTGGTAACAAAGTAAAATCACATGGAATAAACTCTTTTATCCATTTTCCGAGTAAACCTGCCAAATTATTGATTTTAGAGAATGCACTTTTAAATGCATCCCTTATATCGCTTTTTTCTTTGAACGCTTTGTTCTTAAGTGGTCTTCTTACCCCGCATTCCGTACCCTCTATCAAGTGTTTGTTTTAATTAATTTCTTTATATTGTCAGTTGGAATAAAGCGTCTAAGCATATTGATTATAAAGAACACATCAATCAGGTTCATTATGATTTGAATGCCAATTTAAATCTATTTTATATTATAAAATATGCATTTTAAAACGTGCCTGATTAGCATCTGAAATGACACAATTTAGATATAATTAAAGTATAGAACATGTATTAAACTGTTATATAATATCTATTCCCTGTGATTAATAAAAACGCTATCGGTAAAATTATTCATTAACATGATCAAAGGGTACGGAATAAGGGTTCTTACCATAACAGATCCGAGCCCATCCAATAAATCATGAATTGAACAGAAGAATTGCCTTATAATCCTTGGTTACAATGTAACCGTAATGACAAGAGAAAATGTAATTTTAATCCGAGTGGACGATTATGTGTACAAAAGAGTAAAAGAGATAGTAGAAGAATCAAAAGATTTAGGAATGACGAAATCTGAATGCGGTTATGCGATACTCAAAGCGTTCTTTAAAGTGAACAAGCCACCGAAAGACTTTGAGAAGATCAGAGAGCTTACCATAAAAATGAGAAAGGGACTCTTATAACTTTATGAAAGAAGCAACCATTTGGAATGTTACGTTGTAACCATTTAAAAAAATGCTCTTTTCTATTTCCTTTGCAAAAGTTTAGTATTTATTGGATGGGCTCAACAGATCCGTAATCTTTAAATAATATGAAAAATAATGTTTATTAAATTAACAATGTTTATTTATGGGAATAAAAGAAAGAAAAGAAAATGAAAAATCTGAAATGAAAGAACTTATTCTAAAGACAGCAATGAAGTTGTTCCTGGATAAGGGGTTCAATAACATAACCATAAGAAATATTGCAGAAAAAATTGAATACAGCCCGGCGACTATTTATCTATACTTCAAAAATAAAGATGAAATTCTTTATACTCTCCGAAGGGAAGGATTTGAAAAGCTATACGAATGGCAGAAGACTTCACTCAATACAAATGATCCTCTTAAACGTCTGCTCAAACATGGGGAGGCATATATTTCATTTGCCCTTGAAAATCCTGAATATTATGATCTGATGTTTATGACGAGAGGTCCTGTAAAACATATAAAGGAGATGAATTTCTCTGATATCGGTCTAAAGTCATATGAATTGCTCAAGAATAATGTGAACGAATGTATGACACAGGGATTGTTCCCCCGGATGGACGTGGATATAGTCGCATTCTCATTATGGTCTTATGTCCATGGAATCGCATCATTAATAATTCGCAGCAGAGGCATTATATTCCCTGAGGAACAGGTAAATAATATGATTAAAGGATCTCTTGATTTTATGCTGAAAGTAAATCAGGATAAAAATTGGGATATATACAATAAATCAATAAATCAGAAACCGGAGTTAAACATATGAAAAAATATATAATCACATTATTTTTAATATTAGCATTGGTCATAAACGTACAGGCTGATCCTTTCAATATAACAACTGTCCTTTCTGTTCCTCACCTGACTCCTGGTGACAGGAACATCGGGCTTGAATTCACGATACAAAATAATCAGGATACTTCCCTTGGTAATGTCAAAGCATATCTGTTTTTAAGATATCCATTTTCTGCATCCTACTTTCCAAATAACAAGCTCGGTGAAATAAACAATCCCGGATATCTTATCAGCGCAGGAGGATCAGGAGATGAATATACACCTTATTTTGACCTGCTGCCGCACATGTCTCGAAAAACATTTTTCAAGATAGATATTGACCGGGACGCAAAATATGGGGTTTATGATCTACCCTATACAATTTTTTATGATAATAAGGAATATAACGGAAAGATCACACTAATGATCAAAGGAGACACACTGATAGAGATAAAAAATGTATCGGTAGCATCAAACAATAGCCAGGTCGAGCCAGGGGAAGTTTTTAAAATACAAATCTCTCTTGAAAATGTGGGCGATAACGAAATAAAATGGTTAAAAATCAGCCTGAACCCGGAAGATAAAGCCCTTATCCCTCTTTCTTCGGATTCGGAACTGATCTTTAAAGATATGCCTCAGGGGTCACAGAAAAATTCAGAAATATGGTTTTCCCTGGAAAAGGACGCAGCTATCAAAAATTATCCTATCGATCTTGATCTTAAGTATCTTGATGAAAGGGGCATAGAGTATAACGAGAGCAAACTTGTGGGCATAGTTGCCTCAGGAAGAGCGAATATGGATATCGCCAAAAAGATCACAGAACCTGCAAGATTAATGGAGAATCAGCCTTTTACCCTCAATATAAAGATCGAAAATACCGGCACAGGAGATGCAAAAGGAGTTACGGCACGTCTTGAATCCACACTTTCCGGGGATAATCTTGCTTATCTTGGGGAGATAAAAAAGGATGATTATTCAAATGCGCTCTTTACACTGGATGCTGATCGCAGCGGGGAAAAAACCGGTGTTTTGCATATAATCTTTGAAGATGACTTTGGAAAACATGAGATACAAAAAGACATGATCATTGTTGTGAATCCAACGGAAAGCCAAAACCTCCTGCCGACGTTAATTGGAATAATAGCAATAGCTGCTATAATATTTTACCTGATAAAAAGGAAACACTGACCATGAAAGCCTGGCTGTTCCTTGCCATAAAGGATATGTCAAAAAGAAGGCGTGAAACACTGATGGTCATTCTGGCCATAACGATAGGAGTCGTTGGGCCGCTTTTTACGACAGCGTTGAATAACGGGATGCAGGATGCTTTTGTAGGGAATACTGTTAATGTTTACACAGGGCATTTGCAGATCCAGCCAAATACTGGCGATAGCTTTATTCCAAAATCAGAAAGCGTGCTTTCGAAGGTCACGGGGATAAAAGGCATTGTAGGGGCTGCGCCACGAATGACAGGCGGAGTAGATATCGAATCAAGATCTGAAAAAATCGGAATTGCAATATTCGGGGTAAAACCATCACTTGAAGAAAAAGCCTCCACACTTTCAAAAACATTAGAGAGAGGAGAATTCCTTGATGATAAGGATAAAAATGAACTGCTGATTGGCACCTCTCTTTCAGAAGTAATGAAAGTGGATGTTGGCGATACAGTTCTTCTCACATATCAGGATAGAAAACCCGTCGAATTCAGGGTAAAAGGTATCATCAGTACAGGTACATTTGAACTTGACAGGTATGCCATAATATCAACATACAATACTGTAAAGGAACTCATCGAAAAAGATGAAGCCAGCAATATCATTATCCGGCTTGAGAATCCTGAAGAATCCACAAAGTATAAATTAATTCTCCAGAAAGAGACTACACTTCCTAATGTCAAGACCTGGCAGGAACTTTCAGCAGGAATGGCAGGAATGATCGAGACATTTGGGGCAATATCCACGATGACATCAGGCATTTCCATATTTGTTGCCGCGATCGCAATCAGCCTTATAATTTACACGACCGTAAAAAATAAGATCCGTGAGATCGGTGTCCTTAAAGCAATAGGCGCAAGAGGCGAAATGATTTTGAAAATATATCTTGCGCAAGCTTTATTCATCGGTATTATCGGGACAGCGCTTGGTACCTTGATAGGTTTATTCCTGATAAATGGAATGCAGCAGAATCCGCTTATCATGACGCCTGAGTACGGTATGAAACTCATAATCATGCCCCGGATATCATTGAGTTCAATAATGGCAGCCGATCTATCAATACTTCTCACATGCATTATCGGAGGGATATATCCCGCAATTATCGCCTCAAGAACAAATATCATTAAAGCAATATGGAGCGGATAGGTTTGATCGAGATCGATAACCTTAAGAAAATATATTATATGGGCAAGATTGAGGTTCATGCTCTCAGGGGGATAGACCTTGTGATCGAACGAGGTGAATTCGTTGCGCTTATGGGTCCATCCGGTAGCGGAAAGTCAACGCTTTTAAATATGATTGGCCTTCTTGATACTCCAACATCGGGTGGAATCGTTATCGATGAGATCGAAGTGTCTTCTCTTGATGATAATGAGAGAGCTGATTTTCGGCTCAGGAAAATGGGGTTTGTTTTCCAGTTCTTCAGCTTGCTTAAGGAACTGAATTCGCTTGAAAATGTTGCACTCCCGATGATAATGGATGATCGAAAATATACCAGAGCAAGTTCACTTCTGGAGCTTGTGGGAATAGGTGACAGGGCGGCGCATTATCCAAGTGAGCTTTCGGGTGGGCAGCAGCAGCGCATAGCAATTGCCCGGGCACTTGCAAATGAGCCTGCAATCCTTCTTGCGGATGAACCGACGGCAAATCTTGATACAGAGTCCTCAAACCAGATAGTCGGACTATTTCGCGAATTGAACGAAAAAGGACAGACTATTCTCATGGTGACGCATGAACCTGAACTTGGCGAGAGAGCAGACAGGATAATCAGGATAAAGGATGGGAGAGTGGTTTCGTGAATGACGAGAAATGCCGAAGAATAAAGGTGTAAGGCTTGCAATCGGTACGGGATTTGAATTTTAAGGATACTGAAACGTTTGGGTGAAGTTCTGGTAAAAGATTATAATAAATAAATGTTAAAATTATCATTAATAGGAAAAGGGAAAAGTGGGTAGATGCATATGTTTAAAACTCGTGAAGATAGAGTGAGATTATTGAAATCGGGTATTGATGGCAGGACGATAGAAAAGCTATATATCAAGTATAATAATTTTAAAATTATTGATCGTCCAATACTCTTTGAAATAAACAATTTTTGAATTTCGGAAGAATTCCGGGTAAAAATGGTCTATCAATTTATTGTCTATTTATTAAAATTTACATGATCATGCGCCATGATTTGGTAAAAAAAAGTAAAAAGATTAGTGAACTATAAGTGTGTGTAAAATAGAAGATGCCATAGAAGGAACTTTATATTATGTCTATAAATAAAAACGTAAAATTAAAGGCCCTCTTAGATGTTGCTTCAATAGATATCACCTCAGGATTTGATGAAATCCTTCAAAAAATCCTGAGTATTATATGTGAATCCATGAATGCAAATTCCGGCACAATAATACTGGTCGATGAAGAGACCGGTGAACTCAGGATAGCCTCATCGTTTGGTCTTCGGGAAGATTATATTGAGCAGGTTCACAGGGAAGCAAGAGAAGCAGGCGTACCATTATCCTCAAGCCCTTCGGGAGCCGTATTGAAAACGGGTCGTTATTATGTTGTTCCGGATATATATAAAGAACCCCTCGCAGGACCCTGGTGTAAATTGGCAAAAATATACAATATCAGATCTCAACTATTTACTCCGATGAAAAAGGGATTGAAAGTTATTGGTCTCTTAAATGTCTATATGTCAAAAGTGCATGACTTTACTGAAGAAGAGATTGATTTCGTAACTATCGCCGCCTCACAGGCATCATCCATTGTCCAGAACGCCAGGTGTACTGAAGATAAAATAAAAGAAATATATGATAAATTATATAAATCAGAAAAATATCTTAAAACGATAATTGATTCATCCCTTGATGGGATCGCTGTTGTTAATATGCAGGGTGAAATAGAATTTGGAAATGACTCTTTTTTCAATATCGTGGGCTGGCCGAAAGACGAGCTATTAGGACAATCTTTCATTAAAATGCTACCCCAGGATACAAAGGAAGCCTACCTCAGAATTTGGCACGAAGCTCAAAACAGCTTAAATAGCGGAAAAATTGCAGACGCTAAAATAATCACTAAAAAAGGTGAGATACGATATTTGTTAAATTCTCGTGCTGAAATGATTTTTGATGGGGTAAAAAAATTTTTATATATCACTAAAGATATTACAAAACAAAAGAAAATTGAATTAGAATTGGAGGAATCGGAGGCAAAATTTCGGGACCTCTTCGAGAATGCTAATGATTTTATATATACACACGATTTGAAGGGAAATATCCTGAGTATTAATAAAATCGGATTGAAATTACTCGACGTGACTGAAGAAGAAATAATCGGATCAAATGTATCACAGTGGGTGACGCCTGAAAGTGTTAAAAAAATTGAAGACCGTTTCAGGAAGATTTTCTTAAATCAGCCTTTAGAGCCGACTGTCGTCATAGAAGCGATAAACAAGAAAGGAGAACATAAATGGGGCGAAGCAAGAACAAGGCTTATTAAAGATGGAAATAAAATCATCGGCACACATGGTATAATGAGGGATATAACCGAGAAAATGAAGCTGGAGAAGGACCTCAAAGAATCCGAGGAAAAATATCGCGACCTCTTTGAAAATGCCCAGGATGCCATGTACGTGCTCGATAATGAAGGCAATTTTTTGAAAATGAACCAGATAGGACTTCAAACACTTGGATGTAAAAAAGAGGAAGTTATTGGTACTAATATTAGTAAATGGGTCACGCCAGAGAGTCTGGTAATAGTCGAAGAACGCCGGAAAAAACGTCTCTCCGGAGAAAAGGTGGAACAGACAGATATACTTGAGGTCGTGTGCAAGAATGGGGAGCACAGGTGGGTTGAGATAAAAACCAGGGAGATCAAAGATGGTGATAAAACAATAGAAATTCATGGGATAGCCAGGGATATTACTGAAAATAGATTATTGAAACAGGAACTCAGGAAATCCAATAAACAACATAAGCTGCTATGTTATCTGATTAAAGGTACGCGTGGAGGAAAGACCCGGGCATTGATCCTGAAACATCTTTCTGATAAATCTTATAATGCAAATCAATTAGCAACAGCTTTGAATATGGATTATAAGACTATCAGGCATCATCTGAGTGTTCTGATTAAGAATGGAATAATCGCAAAAAGTAACGATGGATACTCCGATTTATATTTCATTCCAGCTAATATAGACGTGGATGTAATTGAGCCTTAGATAAAAAGAAGGTTTTTATGACAGCTTCTTCCCCGTCTTTTCAAGATAATCCTTGATCGCTGCGTGTAATCCATCTGCTGCAAGGTTGGAGCAATGCAATTTAACCTGGGGAAGACCATCAAGCGCCTCTGCCACATTCCCGCGTGATATTTTAAGCCCCTCCTCAAGCGTCTTGCCTTTTGCAAGTTCTGTGATCATGCTGCTTGTTGCGATCGCAGCCCCGCAGCCGAATGTCTTGAACTTGACATCTTCAAGTATGTTATCTTTAACCTTGATGTAAATCCACATCACGTCGCCACACACTGGATTTCCAACTTTTCCTATTCCATCAGCATCTTTTATCTCGCCAACATTTCGCGGATTGGCAAAATGATCCATTACTTTTTCGCTATATCCTTCAGTCATTTTTTACCTCGAAAGCGGAGATATCATCCGCAATTTCTTAACAATATCAGGAAGCACCGAAATCACATAATCGACATCTTCCTGCGTATTTTCCCGCCCAAGTGTTAATCTCAGCGAGCCATGGGCTTCCTCGGGCCGAAGACCGATAGCCATTAACACATGTGAAGGTTCAAGGGAGGTGGATGAACACGCAGAACCGGTTGAAGCTGCCACTCCTTTCATATCAAGATTCAATATCATGGATTCACCTTCTATAAAGCTGAACCTGAAATTTGCATTATTGGGAAGGCGTTTTGTTGGATGACCATTAAGATATGAATCCTCTATCTCAAGAACACCTTTAATTAGTGAATCCCTTAAAGCTGTTAAATTTGACTCATTGGGGAGTCGTTCTTTTGCAAGTTCGCTTGCTTTTCCGAAACCAATGATCCCCGGAACGTTTTCTGTGCTTGAACGGATGTTTCTTTCATGCCCGCCCCCGTGCAATTGGGGTTCGATAGCTGTGCCTTTTCTCAAGTAAAGCGCGCCCACGCCTTTTGGTCCGTAAATTTTATGGGCGCTGACAGATAACATTGAAACACCAAGAGAATCAACATTCACAGGGATCTTTCCTGCGGTCTGTACCGCATCAGTATGGAACGTGATCTGTTTTTCTTTTGCGATCTTTCCTATTTCCTCAATGGGCTGGATCGTTCCAATTTCATTATTTGCATGCATTATAGTGATCAAAATAGTTTGTGGAGTTATGGCTTTTTCAACATCATCCGGATTTACGACCCCATCTTTGCTTACAGGAAGATATGTAACTTTGAAACCATTTTTTTCCAGGTATTTACAGGTGTGAAGGACCGCATGATGTTCGATCGAACTTGTTATGATATGGTCGCCTTTTCCCCGGTTCTTGAGCACGCTTCCTTTTATTGCAAGGTTATCGGATTCTGTTCCGCTGCCTGTGAATATGATCTCCTCTTTCTTTGCGCCGATAAGGTCGGCGACAAGTTGTCTTGCTTCCTCAATAGCTCTTCTTGCCTGCCGGCCTATCGTGTATAAGCTTGAGGGATTTCCGTATTTTTCAGAAAAATAAGGAAGCATAGCTTCCGTGACTGCAGGGTCAGTAGCGGTCGTGGCGCTGTGATCCATATAAACTTGTTTCATAATGTTTTATCTTATGACTTAAATTGGAATATACTTAACGATGCAGACCATACCGTAGGATGAAGATTGTTTCTGGACAGGTATATACCTCAAACAGGCTCTTAGCCTTTTTGATGTTTGAAGAACTCTACCTGGCGTAGTCTTTTCCTGGCTTCATCCTCAGTCTTGTAAGGTCCTCCTAAGTTACGCCTGGTTTTTTCGGAAAGGACATAATAGCCATCTTCTTTCTTGACAATCATATTTCCAACCTCCTTTTGTTCTATTTTCTAATTGCTTAGTCTTAAAACTTTTTCTAAGAAATCGCCAAATATCTAACCCGGCATTAATGCCAAATCAATACCGAATGGAAATAAGCCCACTTCCACCCTTTTCTTTATCTTTTCGTGGGAACAGTCAAAAAACTGCTTAATTGCAGGATTATTGTTTCAATCCCCTAAAACGGGTCTCTTCTTTTCTCACTAGACGATCTCATGTTCCATCATTTTTGCTAATTCTTCCAAAATATCATCGATTGTTACTTCCCTGGATTCAAGGACATTTTCATTAAAATGTTTATGATGAGGATAGGTCTTTATTTGCTTATGATGAGGTGCGTTATCCCACCTGATAATAAGTTCTGATCCTTTAGATATATGATATGCATATCTTCGGAATCCTGGCATAGCATGTTCCCAGACATTAAGTTTCCAGCCGTTTATTAAAAGTACCTGGATCTTCAATTTATAATACTCACCAAAAGCGTCTGAATCAATTGAAATTATGGATTCAACGATACTTGACTCTTTTAAAATTTTAACTGTCCTATACACTTAAACCTGTCTCTTTTGCTGCTTTCTTCCAGATATTCAGCATATTCTCAGCAGCTTCCCATTCCATCCAGTCATCTTCTTCAGGGATAGATGCACTCTTATTCAATTTCTCTGAAAATGCACTAAAGGATGTATTATATTTTTTTTCAAATGCTTCAAGCTGTTTCTTATAAAATTCTATCTTATGCAGGACGAATTCCGAAGTAATATCCTGGATAAATTCTCTGGTCGAATTATATATACCGAGTTCCAGAAGTGGTTTGGCAGCATATTTTAATTCTGTCAGGACTTCGTTTTCTATTTCTGAACTCATAATATCTTCTTAGAACCTTGTGAATAAAAGCTTTTTGTTGTCAGATCAGGAAGATCTTTAATGATGAAAATCGGGAAGTTATAGCTTTTCAAAAAACGAATTAAAATACGCAGTCAGCCAATTCCTACGGACTGAACAACCTGATCGTCTTGCCCAGCGTATCCACAAATTTCTTCGCTTCATTCTCGGTATTATACAAATAAAGCGAAGCACGCACAGCAGCCTCACATTTCCTGTAATTGAACCAGGAATGCACGCAGAATGCTCCTGAGCGTACTTCTATGTTCTCGGTCTCATCAAGAATAAGGGCAATATCATGGGCATCACCGCCTTTTTGAAGCTCGACCGTGAATGAAATTATGCCTCCCCTCAGTTTCGGATCCTCGGGGCCTATGATCTTTAATCCTGGCATGTCTTTTATTCCTTTTGTGATAATGGTATTGAGCTGCTTTTCATGCTCCTCGATATTCGACAATCCCACACCGCTGATATAATCCACTGCTGCTCCGGAACCTATGATGCCAGCATAATTCTGGAGACCTGCCTCGAATTTCTCAGGAGTAGGCAGGAATTTCGCACTTTCATACGTTGTGTCGCTTACCGTATCCCCACCAACGATGAAAGGTGCGATCTCTTCAAGCAGGTGAAGTTTACCATAGAGCACACCCATGCCTGTCGGTCCTACCATCTTATGCACGGAAAGAGCGAAAAAATCAACATCAAGCGCCTTTACATCCACATGCTTGTGAGGTGCGCTCTGGGCTCCATCAAGCATCACGAGCGCGCCCTGGTCATGGGCGATCTTTATGATTTCTTTTACCGGGATTGTATAGCCGTCAAGGTTCGCAGTATGTGCCATACTTACAAGCCGCACATTCTTATTTTTGTCAAATAGTCCGGAAAATGCATCAAGGTCGAAGGTATTGTCAGGATTTGAATAGACAATAATATGCTTTATCCCTCTTTTATGCGCCTGCACCTGCCAGGGAACGAGATTTGAATTATGTTCCCTGTCTGTTGTGAGTACAATATCGCCATTTTTGAAATCCAACGAATTGGCAACAAGATTCAATCCTTCGGTAGTGTTTCGTGTAAAAATAATCTCTTCAGGGCAGGATGCTCCAAGGAATTTCTGGAATTTCTCCCTGCTTTGTGTGACTTTTTCATCCACTTTTTTTGCCATCTTGTGAATAGAACGACCGCCGCATACTGGATATTCGGTATAATATTCATTCATCGCATCTATTACAAGCTTTGGCTTCAGGGTCATGCATGCATTATCTAAATAGATGGGGTATTTACCATTCCATTTTTTCCCCAATGCTGGGAAATCACGACGGATTTTCTGGATGTCCATTATAGATACTCCAATGCTAAAATCAAATATATAGTTTAATGTTTACCAGTTTTGTGCAAGTACCTCATAATATGATTGCGCATGCTTGCATGCAGGGCATTCCTCAGGAGCTTCTGTGCCTTCATGGATATAACCGCAATTCCTGCAGTGCCATTTTACAGTTTTATTTTTCTTAAAGACAGAACCTTCTTTTAAGTTATTTACCAGTTGCCTGTACCGCATTTCATGGAACTGTTCCACCTCGGAAATTTCCGTAAAAGACTCAGCTATTTCCGGGAATCCTTCTTTTTCTGCGATCTTTGCAAATCCGGGATACAGGGTTCCCCATTCAAGTTTTTCCCCTTCTGCTGCTGCAAACAGGTTTTCTGATGTTTTTCCAATGACTCCTGCCGGGTACATTGCCGTTATCTCAACATTCCCGCCCTGGAGGTGCTTGAAGAAAACCTTGGCATGTTCTTTTTCATTGTCCGCAGTCTCAAGAAAAATCGCAGATATTTGTTCATATCCTTCATTTTTTGCGGCGCTGGCAAAGTACGTATAACGGTTCCTTGCCTGGGATTCCCCTGCAAAAGCTGCAAGAAGGTTCTTTTCAGTCTGGCTTCCTTTAAAATTTTTTTCTGATATCATGATTTTGACTTCCCGTCTTTAATATGTTTTTTAAACTTATAAAGCTTATAAATCTTCAATATACTTCAATTCCATAGCGTCATGATTCGCTTGGATTATATAAATAACAATAAATAAATTTATATCGCACTCGCTTATAGCCCTAAAAATGATTGAATTTCGTTTTAAAAATAACCACAGAGGGCACAGAGGACACA
>JBAQLI010000038.1:0-2064 GCA_049301735.1 Candidatus Methanoperedens sp. | reverse complement strand
TTATTCTTTAACCGTTCATATCATGTTAAACTCCGCCATCGGCGGCGCCTCACCGGGGTCTGGGGTCGCAACCCCAGCGCAATATCCCTGAGATTGACCGAAAGTGTTAATAGTACGCTCATCTGCGGTTTCAAATTGTCAAGGCTCCTTTTTTTGCTGAAAACTCGGCGCGCATCACCTCGGTTGATTCCCGGTGCATCACAAAGGACGTGACCCAGAGGCGGCCATGGGGACATGGGGACGCGCCGCGTGGTGATTTTATCATAGCTTAATTGTTTCAGAATTGAAATATCTGAGAAACCCCTTGCATTAAGGCCAAACCATGTCAAAATAATCACACAAAACTATAATAGATTTGAATTCAACTATTATGTATATGGAAGAAAGAATTGTAGTAAATCCTAAAATAATGGTTGGAAAACCTATTATTAGAGGTACCAGGATTCCTGTAGATGCCATACTTAATAGACTGGCGGATGGGATGACCATAAGCGATATCCTGGAAGAATATCCGAATATTACAGAAGAAGATATCAGGGCAGCGCTGATTTATGTTTCACATGTCATAGCAGGAGAACAAATTATACCGATGGTGGAAGTTGCTTGAAAGTCAAATTTCTGGTAGATGAGTGTACAGGCAAGAGACTTTCAAATCTATTGAATGTTGCAGGATATGATACTATTTTTGTAGGTGATTGGAAACCATCTGCACCTGATGATGAAGTTCTGGACAAAGCAAACATAGAAGGAAGAGTTTTGATTACCGACGATAAGGATTTTGGTGAACTTGTTTTCAGATTAGAAAAACCATCAAGCGGAGTAATATTGATTAGGACTTCCACCACAAATAGTGCTATAAGGATGCATTTGCTTGAAACATTGTTGAAATCGACCAACATCTATAAAAAATTTATTGTTTTGAAAGATAAGGTTTTTAAGATAAGGGACGCCTGAAAGTACATACTTCTCCTGGAAATCTGTGGTTTGGGCGCGTTATTTTGACTGAAACCTCGGCGTGGTTCGAATCGGTTGATTCCCGGCGCGTCACAGAGGACGTGACCCAGGGCAGGCTATGAGGACAGGGGGAGCGCGCTGCATGGAGATTTCACGAAAATCTGGGTTCATCAGCGATTTATGATTGCCAGGAAGCCACTATCGTGATTGAGGCATCGATGCGATTAGAATCGGCTGCTACGAGAGCAAGTCGGCGCCTAAAATTTAATATTGAAAAATTGATATATTTGTGGGATTTAAAACACAAATTCTGCAATGAACAGGGTTCATGTATGACAATGTAAAAATATATAGAAAAACAAGTCGAATAAGAAAGAGCGGTTGCCCGCCCTTCCTCTTCTAAGAACCGTACTTGCGACTTTCACCGCATACGGCTCAAGCATCCCATAACCCTTTAATATCGGGCGACCGTTTTCATTTCTACCTTTGTAATTCCAGCTTACAGCCCAGTAACATTTTGTGTCTATGAGCATCTCGCCGTTAGGCGTAATTGATTTTCTCATATTCCTGAGTTTGTCTCTGTTCATACATTGGGACACCAATGGAAAGTCAGCATCCTTTCGGATCAAGGTAATACCTCTATGCAGCTTATTACGAGCTGCCATTCGCTTTTTTCCAAATCCTCTAACCTCTGCATCATTGTCATCTCTTACGAGACTTCTACCCAGAGGGAATGCATAGGCCTTACCAAGTTCCATGCTATGAATAATTGTGGGTGTTTTAGGAGCTACCTTTAAGCCGAAAATCTTATGTCCATTTTCTATAATGTAGTTCGAGCCACTATAGCCAGATTTTATACCTTTTGGTTTAAGCGCATCGATCCAGTTTCGCTTATCTCGTTTTACGACTCTTCGACGATAGTTCATTTTAACTTCTCCATTTCATCCTTATCTTAGCAAATTGTCTGAGTTGGATTTTCAGATTTCTTCACATTGTCCCAGGAGCTTTGCACCTCTACATTGCTGCCAAGGCACATCCCAGTAAGATTACCCCAAACGGAAGGGGTAGCACGTTTGCAATTCATAGCATAGCTTCTTGTCGCACCGAACT
>JBAQLI010000037.1:0-5480 GCA_049301735.1 Candidatus Methanoperedens sp. | reverse complement strand
ACGTATGGCGCATCAATTGGCAATCGAGAGCGAGTTTATACGGTCAGATGTCATAGAGATGATAGAGTTCCCCTATCTTGTTCAGAAGTACAGCGTTATGAGCGTTCCTCATATCGTGATCAATGAGGATACTGCGTTTGTGGGTGCGCAACAGATAGAGTTTTTTATAGAGCAAATAAACATGGCGCTGCAGCAAAGTTTCAATCCCATGTATTCTTAATCAATATTGCAGTTATTATGATACTGTCGGATAACCCCCCTAACTTCATCCACTAAAACCCAATTCCGACAATTTTTCAGAGAAATTCCGAATTATTCTCCAAAATTAACCAAATTTCATCATTATCTCCCTCATTTTTCCGATTTTTCCCTCCTTTTTAACACTTTTCTAGATAGCATACGCTATCCAATACATTTACAAGTCTCTTAACATTTACAGTAATAGCTGTAATAATTAATTGTATATTCAGCTTTTCAAGACCCCAATATTTTGCCCTGACCATTCCATGATTCCGTTTCATTTCAGAATGCTTGGGTTCTATGTGAGCCCTTTCTTTCATATCTTTAAAATTCTGAGTTTCATTGTATTTTTTTGCTTCCACAATAAGGTCATGATGTGGCCCTATTGTAATCGTTCTTCTTTCCTGTTTCGTACATGCTTCTTTCAAAACGCAATGCTGACAAAATTCTTTCTTAAAATAGAATGTAGTCATCCCGGTCTTTTTATTTGTATTTGGAATGATGGTTCTGCATCCTGCAGGGCATGTAACTCCCGTCTTGGCTATAGTAAACATATCCTGAGAGAATGGATCGTTGGAGCTGCAATCCTGTCTGAGAGGTGCAACAATTTTGATTTCTCTTAAACCCATCTGATATCGATTTTCTTCACTTCCATAATGAGTATCTCCACATACTTTTTCTGGTTTTGAACTGTTTTCACACTTCTCATCAACAACGAGTAAAAGGTAATTTCCATCGTAGGTGTTTCCAGGGCTTCCTACGATATTTGTTACAAAACCATCATCCGATGCCATCATGTTTGCTTTGTAACCTGTGAATGGTTTTTTATCAGACTTTGCTCCATATCTTGCATCTTGATCGACGCAACTAACCAATTTATCTTCGACATGGTTTTTTCTCTTCTGGATTTTACCTTCTTTTTCTTCAACATTTTCATTGAGTATTCTATTTAATAGTTCTATTTTTTCATTAACTGAAGGCGATTCCAGTGCCTGTGCTTTGCTTTTTATCATTCTGGCTTCTTCAACAACCTCAACCAGTTTCTTTTTCTTTCCTTCTGGTTTTAGCATATGGACTTTTTCTTTCTTATCAGCAGTTTTTTCTCCAGCCAGTTCTTTAAAAAGCTCAGGATTTACCAGTTCTATTTCGTCCATAATTGCTTTTATTCCCTGTCTAATTAAACCAATGGTTCCAAGGATAGCGATGTTTGCTATAATATGCGTAGCATCCATATTCTGAGCTCGTTTCGCGAAGCCTGTATCTTCAATTTGTTTTCAGTAGCATAAAGAATAATTCTTTCCATCTTTCATCACCAAGTCGAACTCTGAAATCACCCAATGCACTGTGATCGAATGAAGAAGTTTCAATTGGAAGTCCAATGAACCAGTTTATTGCCAAAAGATATCGGGCAGCATCTTCCATATCTTTATCTGAATAGTCATTCAGGTATTGGATAATGGCGGAACAGAACATTGTTTCTGGGAGATATTTGACAGGAGCGCTTTGGTCTGGCGAGTATAGGTCTCGACAGGCTTCGTTCACGAATGAAAAATCAACTTATTTGTTTATCTTATAAAGTATGTGACTTTCTGGTATGAGGTTTTCATATATATCTTGACAGTATAATAAAGTTGTTTGATTGTGATTACATGAAGGAACCATATTATATCACTTTGAATTTAGTATTTTTATGTAATATAAGCATGCATAGAATATAAATACTTCTATGCATAGCGATTATAGAAAAAGGATTTTGGTTGTGTGGACTAAAACATTATGTAAAATTATATTAAGTTTGGGACTTTTCCGACAGTATCATAATAATACTGTAAATCAAAAAATTCAATTTTCAGGTTACTAGCGTAAGTACTGTTGACTCTGCGTCTCTGCCATATCTATTTATCTTTTAAGCTTTAATGATATACGTAGGGAGAAAATATGAACTGCGATATATGTGGGAAACCTACGACAAATAAGACTAAAGTATGCGACAGCTGCACGAGTATCATGGATAAAGTAATTAGGGATGTAGGTCCCGATGTCTGGGAGAATATCGATGACTGCCAGTACATTTATCCCATGATAAGACGGGTGGCCGAGGGTGACCTCAGGACGCAGGATGTGGTGAATGAACTACTAAAAGGCGAGGCCGACTGAATATAAGTTGATGCATTTATGATATCTTAATTCTCTTAACACAGCGCCTGCGTCCAGCGATGATATCTGCATCTGTTTCGGATATACCCGAAAACACAAAGGGAAGATCGTTTAAGGAAAAAATAGATTAAAATGGAAGATTTATGAGCAATTTGTATAAAAAAAATCTTAATAGCAACTGATGGATCAGAATACATAAAAAAGGGAGTAACCCATGCAATCGCGCTTGCAAAGCTCTATGGAGCAGAGCTCCATGCCGTTTATGTGATGGATATAAGAATCGATTATGGCCCTAAATCATACCTTTCTACGGACATATCCACCAAAGGCCTGGAAAATTTTTTGAGACACGAAGGTGAAGAGGCTACAAAACACATCGAAGAGCAGGCAGCTGAAGAAGGCCTAAGTGTCGAAAAATGGATTGTAAAGGGACATCCTGCAGAAGAAATACTAAAACTTGCAGATGAGCAATCTGTTGATATAATAGTAATGGGCACGCTTGGCAGGAGTAGCATCGAGAAATTCGTACTTGGAAGTGTGGCTGATAAAGTGATACGTAATTCAAGGATCCCGGTGTTGACTGTAAGAAGATGATAAAAGCGTTGGGTTAGCCAGAAGGTTTATCCCGTACATACTGTTTGTTTAAAAAATAAAGCCGGTAACCTCAAATCACGATGTCCATTACAATTGGAGAGAAGAAACAACAACTTGGAAACAGTATTGACGCAGATTTAGGCAAAGCAAAGACCGTAAGCATGAATTTTAGTAAGTAGGCGCAAGACGCCTACTTTTTCTTTCGTCTTAATAGAAACTCTATAGATTTTGTCTTCTTATTTCTATTACTGCATTTTGTGATTCTATTCCAGATTTCATGGATGTTCTTCAAATTAATTAGGGATAAGAATCTTAACTCATTTTAGCTCTTGAAGAATCTTATCTTCCTTCAAAAAACAGCAATTCATCTGCCTCAACCACCGTAGCTTCCCCCAGCGCACAGAATTCTGTGCGCCGCACCCTGGCATGTCCTTTTAGTTCAAGCTGGAGGCGCGCCATCTGCACCTCAGCTTCCTCATAAAACATCTCTTTCCTCTGAATTACCCTGTGCATTGCAATCTGTTTTTCAAGTATTTTTGCAATAACACCTGTGGTGCCCGGTCTCACATCTCCCAAGCTTGTTGATGTGAGGAAGATTACATCCCCCACATCTGTTTCAAGCGCAGAGAGAAAATTATGGGTGCTTCTGACCTCGATGGTCTTGATCTTATCATGTTCAAGTTCTTTTAACTTATGAGGTGAAATTCCGCTCAATCCTACATAGCGCATACAATCACCCGTACATAGGGAACTCTTTTTCGGGGAGCGAAGGTGTTTCAATGGTTTTTACCTGCTCCGAAAGTTTGGAAAGTTCAAGCTCTATCTGCTCAACATTACTTAATAATTTTTCAGTTTCTATGGATAAGCCAAAAATATTGTTGAGAACATTTATGACCTCGACTGCCGTTTTCGGGTCGGGATTGGGTCCGTGCGTTTCACCCAGCAGACTAACAGCAGGCATGCCACGAAGGAAACACTCGATCATTATGCTGCCTGTAATGCCTGAAATAGTTCCCACCTGGAATATTTCAGTTTTATCTTTAATCTTTTCCAGCAATTCGGGATTTGTTGCTCCCCCAAAAACCCGCCGCTCTCCAGTCGTTGTGGCTATGCCGGCAATAGAAACAATATTTTTAGCATTAATGGACTGCATCCAGTTAGTCAGCACCTTACTGATATCGTATGATGCTGTGGGATGTATGGGTATATCTGAAATTACTATTACAATCTCTTTTTTTGCAGCCTCATAAATACGCACGGGTAGATAGACCATGCCTTTAAAAAGCACCGCAAGCGGTGGGAAGTACCTCGAATCGATGGAGCCTATATATTCCATACCCAGTTCTTCTATAATGTGCTGGCACGTTATGTTCCCTACAAGACCGATGCCAGGAAACCCCACAATAACTAATGGATTTTTCGATTTTAGAGGTTTATTTATGATTTTCACAAATTCTTCTGCTGGTTCCGAAGCCACTCTTTCACCATATTGTTAATTAGGGCAAAAGTAAATATAATCATCGATGAAAAGAATCGAGGAAAAATCTTATCTCAATCCAGGGATACAGGTCAAGGTATGGGGACTGGATTCTTGAGACTCACACAGAGCAGAGATGGGTACTGGGAAGAGCTAAACCACTTTATTACTAAATGATATCGGGCAGCATCTTCATATCTCTATTTGAATAGTCATTCAAGTATTGGACAATGGCGAAACAGAACATTGTTTCTGGGAGATATTTGACAGGAGCGCCTTGGTCTTGCGAGTATAGGTCTCGACAGGCTTCGTTCACGAATGAATAATCCACTTCTTTGGCTATCCTGCAGAGAATGTGACTTTCATAGCGATTATATAAAAAGGATTTTGGTTGTGTGGACTAAAACATTATGTAAAATTATATAAAGTTAGGAACTTTTCCGACAGTATCATTATAGAATTATAAAATACCTGCGCTTTACCCGTACTCGAAAATTGCTAATAAAGAGTTAGCAATCAGGCTTTGCGAAATAATTGGCGGACAAAAAGATACCAACGATTTTGGGTGGGCTTGCTTTATTCAATTTTGGTTCTTCCCGACAACACACAGCCTGGAACCTTCGGTAGAGCAGAAAAAAGTTGAAAAAGCAGATAGGACAAGCAGATTCCATCCCATCATATCCAATTCCCATCCAGGCGCTCTCCGCATAGTCTCAGATGCTGCGGTCTATTCCTGTTATCTTGAGAAAGGAAAAAAAGTAAATCAAATGCTCGGGGCTGGTCGAGCTGCATACTTCTACGTACTGGGGGGCGGATCCGTGGAGTTGAACGGCATCCACATTCCAAAGTTGGGCGCAGCAAAAATCAAGGAGGGATCAGAACTGGGCGTAGAAGCAAAAAAGGATGCAGAGCTTCTGCTTGTGGAAGTACTTCTGATTTAGTTTTTCTTCATCTTCAAGACTACCTTGCCTCGTGGGTGTCCACTTTGCAGATATGCGAGTGCTTCTCCTGC
>JBAQLI010000036.1:0-2106 GCA_049301735.1 Candidatus Methanoperedens sp. | reverse complement strand
TCGTAATGAAATTCGGGATAATTATAGAGAATTAGAACTAAATTTACTGAAAGATCACATTTTTTCAAAAATGGTTTCCGATTTTAGCTCGGAAGTGGAAAAATTAATGGGTTAATCCGACAATCTCGTTTCACTAAATTCATACTCTATAAAATAAGGAAAAAATATATTATCCTTTTAAGGATACAAGCTCAGCAATCCTTCTATATCTAGTGGTTCAAGCGTTCTCTTTTTTGTTTCTCCAGAATCGCCATAACCATACATGGTGACATCACTGCACGAACTTGTATATATATCATTCATTCCAACACTATGCCCAAGTTCATGAGTCGCTATATTCTGCAGATCCATAACTCGAGAATTTAAGTCTGCGTTTCCCCAAGTATAGTACGTATTGAACTTCATATCAAATTCAATTATTTGCTTTGTGGAAGTATAATACCATGTAGAAGTTACAGCTATTGTTCTTGGGCTTGTCGCGCCAAATACAATAGCATTCTTTCCGTCTAATTTACCGTATCTTGCACGAGAATCAATTGTATATGTATCCTTGAACAATTCTTTGCTTGTTGCAGCATCCCATGTCTCTGCGGATATGGAAATAGCCGAAGTTATAAATGCTGAACCTAGTCCTTGAGGATTATTTGGATTTATCACATAGCTCACAGGAAGACTATTATTCCATGTGGCAAAAGTGCCCCAGCAAGTTCCTGAACCTGGAACAAGCGAACTTGTCACAGTATTCTTTTGGTAGCCTTTGTCATGATGAATAAACTCAGCCTTTGCAATACCACGTACAGGATCAACAATGGTTATTACAGGATTGTGTTCATCTGCTTGCGAATTATCATTAGCTGGAATAGCCAATGCAATACTTGTTGTCGATATAAATAGTATCAACAATATACATATAAATTTTTTCATATCATTTTCTCCAATGTTTATATCTTTGCGGTCAAGTTTATCACATAGATTTTCCGATATAAAATAATATGCGTAGCCTACGAAAAAAAAATTGGCATTATAATTATAATAATACAAATGATGTTTTTATTGAACCGATATGCTGATTTGAGATCCAATTTTAATTTCAATCATTTGATTTAAAGAATGGAAGCCAAAAAAATCAACTTATCTATTTCAGTAGCGGAATAAGAATATGCAAAAAAAAAGGAAGTTATCTATCAGTAATCTTCCGGGAACATCAGGGTGAACCCTGATTCATTTTGCGCCACAAAGAACTTCCATCCTCTTGCTTCAACAGAATAAAAAGTATCAGCCTTCTTATTATCTTTTATGTATTGCTTCTGAATTTCTATTATTACACTTTCTATTAGCTTGGAGAGTAGCTTTCTTTCATATTTCTCTTTGGTGCTTGCAAACTGCTCCCATAATCCATCCTTTGAAAACTCTTCTATACACGTGTGATAAGCATTAGATGTGATAAGGGTGATTAAAGGGTGACCTGTTGGAATTAGGATACCATCTTCTATCCCTTGTGAGTCGGTGTAAACGCTAATCGGCTCACCAAAAAAAGAAGTAATATCATCTTTCTCATTCATGTTTCTCACCTGCAAGATACAAATTCACAGCTTCTTTTACTAATATCGTAATTGGCTTCTTGACCTGTTTTGATAAATGATGCAGTCTTGCCATATCGGAAGCATCTATGCGATTACCTATCCAATTGTATCGTCTCATGATTTTCTCCAAACGAAAAAAGGGCTTATTTCTTGCCCTTTTTGGTAATCTTCTCAACTGCTTTTTCCGGCTGTGGGACAAAATTCCTCCATTCTTTCCTTTAAAAAATGAAAACACACAGACTTTGTTCCGTGCTACATTTCACATCAGTACTTATCCGTTGGAATAGGTATTTCATGTTGTCAATGCTCACTTCTAATGTAAATGTCCCCTGTATATATTGTTTTTTCAAAAAGATTTAAGATTTCATAACATTATATGCTATTACGTCGAGAAAAGCCCATTTTTGTGGAATATCTCAGGCTTTGGGAGAGAAATTCTCTAGAATTCGAGTCAAGCGGCATCGGCATTTCTACCCTATAGCCTGATACGATGTAAAGTATAAGCTAATTCTGTCCCACAGCC
>JBAQLI010000035.1:0-19198 GCA_049301735.1 Candidatus Methanoperedens sp. | reverse complement strand
GGGCCGTGGAAAATCACGATGGAAGCGCCTTTTATTCCCATGCTGTAAGCCCATAATGGCGCGATCTGGGATCCGTCGTATTTTATTTGATCTGTAAGGATTATTGAGTTCATGATTGGTGGATATTTATTGTTTTTGTAGGACATATAATTAATTTAGCAGGATCAAATCGAAAGCATAATATACATTGCCCAACACGATTCATACAAAAACGGGTATTGGTTGATGATTTGATATGAAGATTGGAAGATTTATTATTTTATTATTTTTCATGTCTGTCGTGTTTTCGACAGCAGCATACGCAGCAGAAGCAAACTTTACAGCATCTTTACTGACGGCAAATGATGTCAATTGTAAAAAATGCCATACTGCTACCCCACATATAATTCACGCCAATAAACCGGTGGAATGCGTGAACTGCCATGGCGACAAGCTGAATGTATCAATACCCCAATGCACAAAATGCCATAATGGGCCGATCCACCAGGTACATGCAGGGAAAGTGGCAACACAGACTTGCGCTTATTGCCATAAAACTATAACTGATGTACATAATAATCTTTTAAAAGATGCAGTATGCTCCCATTGCCATAGGGACCTGATAGAGGTACATGGAAACGATGCAGCCTGTGTAAAGTGTCACAAATCCCCCCCGGCAATTGTTAAACCTCTTAAATTAGAAGGAATGACCCTCATTTGCCAGAACTGTCATTCGGCTTCCAGCGTTGCAAATATCCACGGGGAAGCAGATGATAAGGCCGGGTGTTACGGATGCCACAAAGGTACTTCTAAAGCCAACGGCAGCGAGATACCACACGCGATCCATGCTTCAAAGGTGGACTGTCAAAAGTGCCACCAGGAAAATGGGCAGGTTGTAGTACCTAAATGCACAAGATGCCATGATATTGACACACTGCATGCATTCGGTAAAATAGGAAAATTAACATCGCAAAGCGGATTGAAGTGCTCTGCCTGCCATACGGACGAGACAAAATTGTCAGCACAGCAGGCAGCTCCGCCTCAGCCGGCAAATACGGTTACAGTTGCATCACCTGTGGAAACAGCCAAACCTGGAAACACACCTGAGAATTCGCAAACTCCAGCAGCGAAATCTCCAGGATTTACCGGAATATTCGCAATAGGACTTGTGATCGCAGGATATATTATCAGGAAACGGGGCTTGAATTAAGTAAATAAAATAAATAAATAATCCAAAAACCAAAGGCAGCTTCAGGCTGCCTTTAGCGTGATCACGGGTTTACTTGCTCCAATCTTGCATGAATCAGGATAAATCATACAAATCTTGCATGATATTTAAAAAACGGTTAATTGATAGTGATTATGTAATAACACATCATTTACAGTAAATACAATCAGAGCATTATAAAACCTTCAATAAGACTTTTAAAAAGGATGAGATTATTTCCAATTCTACATAAAAATGCAAGAATTATGGATTAATTTTTTTTTATCATGATCAGATGTTATGATAATTAGAATTATTATAATCATCTATATTAAATAAAATAGAAAGATTTAATTATAGGAAACCCATGACTATCGAAAATTAAGACTGTTAAATAAGGTGTGGTGAAGAAAGTCTTTGAATTTTTAAATTCATTCTGGCTTTTGCCGTTAACAATCTTTGAAATCTAAAGAGAATAGCGCACTGGCGAGATTGTAGGTGGTTAAAATATGGTATTTGATAGGAATAAAAATGGGTGGATAGAAGTATCGATTGCAATGGTGGCAGAAATGTTGATAAGAACTTTTTCGAGAAGAGCGCATGCGGTGGATGATCGTGGAAATGGTAATCATACAGATACAAATTCAAGGTGAATAATATGGTCGAGTATAAAGTTTATAAAGGGCACACCCTCAGGATAGTTGTTGGAATAACGATGCTGGCATTACTGCTGGCAAGCAATATAGGTGCTACGAATCTCACCGTAGATGAAAGCAGTGGTAAGAATTTAGGATCACAGACTGAGATTAGAAATGCAAGCAGTACGAATAACATATCTGTAACAAAAGGAACTGTGGGGACTGAAGGGTATGGTTGGCCAGACCTCAGAGTTACTGCTAAAGCTATAAAACCCACACAAATAAAGCCAGGTAACATGGCTATGTTGAATTTGACAGTTTCTGAGGTCGGAGGAGCGGACTGGGCTAAAATTATTAATGTTTCCGTTGAGATATTGAATCCAAGAGGTACGAATTTTAGTGAAACAGGAACAAATAGTACATACTCTAAATTTGATAGAATAGAACGATTTGGCAGCGTTAACAGTTCCTTCGAGTTAAACGTGTCCAACTCAGCACCCTTCGGAAATAGAACCATCAAAATAACAATTGAATATTACGAAACTGGTGGATTTGATATGTTTACGTACGGGCCGTATTATAATTACTCATACATTGATTTCACCGTTTTGAAACAGGAAGAAAAGGTCGAAGATGAAGGTGTCATTACGATACCATATATGACTTATCTAATCTTACACGACCCGAATGGAGATGGGAGTTATTCATATATCGAAAAAGACCAACAATTCACTATCGGATCTGAATTTGAATTAAGAAGCTCCAAAATGACAAGAACTGAGGCATATATTGGTGCATTCGGTATGGGAATAGGAGCCTCAGATCAGGTCACTCTTAATAATACATCTTCCGGGGGAGTTGAGATAAATCTTAAGACTACTGACAGGATTGAGACCTCTAAAACGGGTACTTCTGGAGTAATAGGTCCAGGTTATGGCGATGTGTTTTTCGGTGAGCAGTGGGATCTTCATTACAAGTTTATTAATCGAAGCACATGGCTTGGAAACGAACTTCTTGACTCTGAGCTGGTGTATCAATACTATATTGTGCGCTCTTCAGTGTTTGTAAAGCCAGGATATTGGATAGATCAAAATGTAGATGAGCCTTGGAGAACTCAGATATTGAGTTTGGATATAGGATTTGACAATTTCATAGATAACAATGAATCAAAAAAGGTCGAAAAAGAAAAAAACCTTATTTATACAGCAACGGACTCACCAGTTAGCCATTCAAAATCTACAACAATATCTAGTTCAAATAAATTAACCTTTACAATGGAAGTGAATGAAACAACAGCAATCAATTGGGGTCTGGATATAAAAGGGATTTCTTTAGGAGGAAAAGTAATAACAGCTTCTTCAATATATTTGGGACATACGAATTATACGAAGAATCTACAGAATGTTGTAAGCGGTTATACTATAAATGATCATGATGCGCTGCCTTTTGGTGATTCTATAAACACATCTATCTACTATGACAAAGTGTTCGGAACATATCTTTTCATAACAGATACAAATACCAGCAATACAGTTAATCCACGAGAACCTTGGACTAAATCACCCCTAAATATTACCCCCGCTAAAGGGGAAAGAGGAGATGACTTTAAATTTATTTCTAAAATGAGAAAAGACCTTAACAGAGCAGAGGTACGGATACAACAACCCGATGAAATTGATATCGCTACATTACAATTATTTGATGATGGAATGCATGGAGATGGCGCTAGCGGGGATGGTATTTACGCCAATATTTGGAACAGTGCAGGAGCTTATGGGGAATATTATGTAGACGTAATTTCATGGGACGGGCTAAATCAGCGCGGTGAAGCAGACAATGTCGCTACTTTTAATGTTTTTGTTAAGACAGATACTCCAGTCCATAACATCAACAAGCATATAAACTATACAACTATCCAAGCGGCCATCGATGATGCCAGCCCGGGTGATGAGATACAGGTGGATAGCGGCACTTATTACGAGAATGTGAATGTGAGCAAGAAGCTCATCTTGCGCGGGATTGGTATGCCTGTAGTGGATGCCAATGGAAGCGGAAGTGCGATCACACTTTCTGCTGATGGGATAACACTTGATGGATTTACTGCGGAGGGGACAAACTCATCCTATTACCCAGACTACTTTTTAGAGGCAGGGATCAACGTTACTTCAAATAACAATATTCTGATAAACAACACTGCAAACAGGAATGAATACGGCATCTCTCTGTCATCTTCCAATAACAACACACTAAGTGGCAATGATGCATCAAATAACTACGGTTCCGTATGGGGCACAGGCATCTCTTTGTCCTATTCCAATAACAACACACTTGTTGGCAATACTGTATTGAATGAAGGTGACGCTTGGAGCACAGGCATCTCTCTATACTCTTCCAATAACAACACCCTTATCAAAAATACTGCCAATTTTAACATCGATTGTGATCCTTCGGGGTGCGCTGGCGGAGGCATCACATTGCTCTTGTCAAACAACAACATGCTCAACGGAAATGATGCATCGAGCAATGCTGAGGGCATCACGCTTTCCTCATCAAACAACAACATGCTCATTGGCAATAATGCTTTGAACAACGAGGAAGGCATCACATTGTTCTCATCAAACAACAACAAGCTCACAGGCAATAATGCGAATCTTAACATTGGCTTCATACCAGAATACGCGATTAACTTCGGCTACGGCATTTCTCTATCCTCATCCAACGACAACACACTAAGCGGCAACAATGCAAATGAGAACTGGGAGTACGGCATCACGCTGTCCAGTTCTAGCAACAACACTCTGATTGGCAACAATGCAAAAGGTTGTTATTACAACTACTATGTCATCTGCACTGGCATCTCTCTATACTCTTCCACAAATAACACGCTATTCGGTAATAATGCTACCTCAAACAGTCTTGGAATCTTCCTGAATTCCTCTAACTTCAATAAAGTAACTGGCAACAACATCTCTAATAGCACCGCCGTTGGGATTAAGGTCTACAACACTTCGAAAAATAATACCATCAGCGGCAACAAAGTTACTAATGGTAATTCTGGGATTTTCTTTGTTTATGCCTTTAACACTACGGCTTCCAATAATATAATGGAAAATAACAGCTTCAACTTTGGAGTTGGGGGCAATCTGCAATCTCATTTTGAGGGTAATAATATAGATACAACAAATCTCGCTAATGGAAGACCCATATATTATGTAAAATATGGAAAAAACACAATATATAATGGTTCTACAAAAGCGGCCACATTCTATTGTATTTTATGCAATAATGTGACTGTCAAAGACCTGGAAATGTCCAATATGGATAGAGGAGTATATTTCTGGTCAACCAGCAACTCTCTAATCCAAAATATAACCGTCAAGGAAAGTGGATGGGGAATCTACATGAGACAGTCCCCTAATAACACAATTCGAGACAGTAAATTCTCAACCAACAATCTACAAGATTATTCTGAAACAGGAGTATCATTATATTCTTCCGATAACAATACTTTTGAGAATAATACTTTTAGTTCGAATAATTATGGAATAGAACTCTATTCATCCAGTAAAAACACAATCTACAACAACTATTTCAATAATACCAACAATTTTGTTTTCAAAGGGACAACAACTTATGTGAACACCTGGAACACAACTAAAAAACCAGGCATGAACATCATTGGAGGGTCTTATCTAGGCGGTAACTTCTGGGCAAATCCATCAGGCAATGGTTTCAGCCAGACCTGTTCGGATAATAATACCGATGGATTATGTGATCTAAAATATTCGCTCAATACTATCAATATCGACTCGCTGCCGCTTAAATACAAATCTGCTCTAGGAATCACTGTCTTATCTCCCAATGCTGGAGAAAATTGGACAAGGGGCACAACTCAAACGATAAAGTGGATATCAATTGGTAATCCTGGGGCGTATGTAAAGATCGAACTTCTGAAAGCGGGAGTCTGGAAAAGTACCATCATATCAAGCACCCTGAATGACGGCTCCAATCCCTGGCTGATTCCAGTGACACTAACACCGGGAAATGACTATAAAATAAAGATCACAAGCACGACAAACGCAGCATACACAGACACAAGCGATAACACCTTCACTATCCCGACTCCAAATATATCTGTCATTACTCCGAACGGAGGAGAAACCTGGAGAAGGGGTACAACTCAAACCATTAAATGGAATTCAAGCGGCAGTCCTGGAACTTATGTGAAGATAGAACTCCTGAAAGCAGGAGTTGCGAATAGAGTGATCATAGCCAGTACACTGAATGACGGTTCACATCCCTGGCTAATTCCACCGACTCAAGCGCCGGGAACTGACTATAAGCTGAGGATAACAAGCACCACCAATGTTGCTTACAATGATACCAGCGACAGCAGCTTCACTATCCCGACTCCATCCTTTACTGTTGTCTCCCCGAATGGCTCGGAGAACTGGACAAGAGGAACAACCCAGACCATCAGGTGGAACTCTACTGAAAGTCCTGGAACTTATGTGAAGATCGAACTCCTGAAACCAGGGGTGGCGAATAAAGTGATTATAGCAAGCACTCTGAATGACGGTTCACATCCCTGGTTAATTCCAGCGGCACAGACACCGGGAACAGACTATAAAGTGAAGATCACGAGCACTATCAACGTCTCAAACAACGACACAAGCGACAACAGCTTCACTATCCCTACTCCCTCATTCACTGTCGTTTCTCCAAACGGCTCGGAGAACTGGACACGAGGAACAACCCAAACCATTAGATGGAACTCTACTGAGAGTCCCGGAACGTATGTAAAGATAGAACTCCTGAAACCTGGTGTGGCGAATAAAGTGATTATAGCAAGCACTCTGAATGATGGTTCACATCCCTGGTTAATTCCAGCGAACCAGGTGCCGGGAACAGACTATAAAGTGAAGATAACGAGCACTATCAACGTCTCAAACAATGACACAAGCGATAATTACTTCACCATTCCTGCTCCCTCCTTCGCTGTTGTCTCCCCCAATGGCTTGGAGAACTGGACACGAGGAACAACTCAAACCATTAGATGGAATTCCACTGAGAGTCCTGGAACGTATGTTAAGATAGAACTACTGAAACCGGGGGTGGCGAATAAAGTGATTATAGCAAGCACATTGAATGACGGCATACATCTATGGCCAATTCTGTCAACCCAGACTCTGGGAAGTGATTATAGAATCAAGATAACAAGCACTATCAACGCTTCTGTCAATGACACCAGCGATAGTAATTTCAGTATCGTTCCTCCGAAGATCACGGTAACTTCACCTAACGGCGGCGAGAACTGGATAACAGGTACAGTCCATGCAATAACCTGGAATTATACTGGCAATCCCGGAACCTATGTGAAGATCGAGCTATTGAAAAATGGGGTGGTAAATAGAACCATTCTCGCAAGCACTCCGAATGATAAGTCACAGAGCTGGATTATTCCAGCAACACAAACTCCTGGTACGGATTATAGGATAAGGGTTACAAGCACTACTAATGCAGCGTATAATGATACAAGCGATGGTAATTTCAATATAAGTGCGACAATTCCCTGAAGGTGGAGAGGACTGGAATGAGGTACAACGGCCATAAGCTGGAAAAGTGTCCAGCTTATGCGGTTTGTACATAAGTTCCTATGGGGCTTACCAATGCCAGCGCTAATTTGAGAGGAGAATATTCCGATTCATTAATTCCTCATGAATGCCAGAATTACTGTATAGCCGCTTTCACAAATGCCAAAAACGGGGGCGACGGCTTTCCGAGGCGCGACTTGAATTCGGGGTGGAACTGGGAGCTAAAGAAGATGCACAATAGTTCTTGATGTTTGTCATAATCTTATTATATGATACATTTTGACACATCAAATATATTCCTGAGCAAAAAATGATAGTATCCTTTCGATTATGGTATTATCAAAGACCAACACGAATTGAAACTATCACTCGCAAGCGAGCCCATCCAATAAATACTAAACTTTTGCAAAGAAAATAGAAAAGAGCATTTTTTTAAATGGTTACAATGTAACCTTCCGAATAATTACTCCCTGCATGAAGTTATAACAGTCCCTTTCTCATTTTTATGATAAGCTCTCTTATCTTCTCAAAGTCTTTCGGCGGCTTGCTCACTTTAAAGAACGCTTTGAGTATAGCATAACCACATTCAGACTTCGTCATCCCTAAGTCTTTTGATTCTTCTACTATCTCCTCTACTCTTTTGTACACATAATCGTCCACCCGGATTAAAATTACATTTTCTCTTTTCATTAAGGTTACATTGTAACCAAGGATTATAAGGCATTTCTTCTTTTCAATTCATGATTTATTGGATGGGCTCCTCGCAAGCGCAAACTATTTATCTAATTAAGAGCTTAAATGATAATAAATAGACAGGTTATACTAAATATAGTATAGTCTGGTGACAAAAGCATAATCCTGTTCATTACGGGAGAACGAATAAAAGTCTGGTAAAAAAATGAAAACTGATAGCCTAAGTAGCAATTCAGCGTTTTATTAAATGGAGGTATACTTTTTATTTAAAACCATACTTAAAAGTCCGAGATGCAGGGGGATTTTCCTGAAAAGGTGTTATGGTAAATGCATCAATGAGCACTGATAAGAGTGCAATGACGAAAGCCAATATTGGGGTGACGAATGGTAAAATACCCAAATAATAAAATGGAGGAAAACTATGGTTCTTAAAAACAAAACAAAACTTGTGCTGTTATCTATAGTTGCAATAACTTCATTGCTTATGGGCAATGTTTTTCAAGTTTATGCAGCTCCAGATCAACAAAAAGTTCCCACTCTGGTAGTATTCGTACATGTGATCAATGATGACGGCGGTGCAATGAGTGCATCTGATTTTGCAGTAACCGTTACAGCCAAAGATCCATCGCCAGCCATATTCAGTGGTACAGAAAAAGGAACAACCGTTACTATGAAAAATAGTAACTATAAAGTAACTGAACTGGCAGTCAAAGGTTACAATGTATCATATTCACCTGGATGTTCCGGAAGGATAAATAATAACGAAGCCAAAACCTGTGTAATAACCAATGATGACAAAGCATCGTATTTAAAAGTAATCAAACATGTAATTAATGATAACGGAAGTACGGCGATTGCTTCGGATTTTGGAATAAATGTTTATGGTAATAATCCCAACCCGGGTTATTTTATGGGTTCAGAAACTGGTACTGATGTAAAAATTGGCATGGGATACTATAGTGTTTATGAAAATGGGCTTCCCGGCTATAATCCATCTTATTCGCCTGATTGTTATGGGGAAATAAACTTGGGTGAAAACAAAACATGTACCATAACCAACGATGATATACCCAAGGCTCAATTGGTCGTCATAAAACATGTAATCAATAATGATGGGGGTACAGCAAGCTCATCTGACTTCACAATGTTAGTAAATGGTAATAACCCATCACCAGGTGCATTTCAAGGGTCTGAGACCGGCACTACTGTAACAATCTATGAAGGCTTCTATGATGTTTGGGAAAATCCAATATCAGATTATTCTCAATCCAATTCACCTGATTGTAGTGGTTTTATTAAAGGCGGTGAGATTAAGACTTGTACTATTACGAATGATGATTTACAGCCATCTCACTTGATAGTAATCAAACATGTAATCAATAATGATGGGGGTACAGCAAGCTCATCTGACTTCACAATGTTTGTAAATGGTAATAACCCATCACCAAGTGCATTTCAAGGGTCTGAGACCGGAACAGATGTGAATATCTATCCAGGATGGTATGATGTATATGAGAGCTACAATTCACAATACGGCGAATCATTATCTGGTGACTGCTCTGGTTATATAAACCCCGGCGAAACAAAGACCTGTACCATAACCAACGACGACATCCCAAATGTCCCACTACCACCTCCACCAACACCATAATAAATAGAAAATAAACTTAGTCTATATATGAAGAGGGAGAAATAAAAACTCTCCTTTTCCTCATTTATTTTTTTATATTTTCCTGCTCACGAATGCCAGAATTACTGTATAGCAGCTTTCACAAACCCCAAAAACGGGGGCGATGGCTTTCCTGGACGTGACTTGAATTCGGGATGGAACTGGGAGCTAAAGAAGAACTTGTGATCAGGTATTTCTGCTATCTCCATCCTGTGGTCGTTCCTGCCTGTGAATTTCATACCTTTTGCCTCGATCTGTTTTATGTATTTCGGGTTTACCTCATACCTGTGGCGGTGGCGTTCGATAAGAGTGTTACCTCCATACAATTTGCTGGCGAGAGAACCTTCCACAAGTGTTGCTTCGCAATTACCCAGGCGCATTGTACCGCCCATATTCCTGATGTTCTCCTGCTCAGGTAAAATGTCGATAACAGGATGCTGTGTCTTTGCAAGCTCAGAGCTGTTCGCATCCGTTAATCCCAGTACATTCCTGGCAAATTCAATCACAGCAAGCTGCATGCCAAGACACAGGCCAAGATAAGGGATATTGTTCTCGCGTGCAAATTTTATGGCAAGGATTTTCCCTTCAGTCCCGCGCACACCGAAACCACCCGGGACAAGTATTCCGTTATATTTTCGGAGAATGTCAATGTCGGATGGATTTCTCTCAAATTCCTCAGCATCAAGCCAATCTGCCTTTACACGGCAGCCGCATTCTATTCCTGCATGTTTTAGCGCTTCATTGATACTGATATATGAGTCGCCAAGATGCGCATATTTCCCGACCACTGCTATACGTATCTCCTTATCAATGGAAGCCATCTTTTTTATTAATGTTTCCCAGACATGTGAAATTTCTTTTTCTGTAATATTAAGTTTCTTCATTAAATAATCAGAAAGACCCTCTTTTTCCATAAGGGTAGGGACATAATATATATCGCTTGCATCATGGGCGCTTACGACCGCACTTACGGGAACGTCGCAAAAGAGCGCTATTTTTGATTTTGTGTCAGGGAGTACGGGTTCTTTGCATCGCGCCACTATTGCATCAGGCTGGAGGCCAAGGCTCCTGAGTTCTTTTACAGAATGCTGGGTTGGTTTTGTTTTCTGTTCACCCTGCGTGTCAAGAGGAACAAGCGTCACATGCACAAAAATAATATCCTCTTCCTTTTCTTCACTGTGCATTTGCCTTACCGCTTCAAGGAAGGGCATGCTTTCGATGTCGCCGACCGTGCCGCCAATTTCAATTATACAAATTTCTGCGCCACTCTTTTTTGAAACTTTTCTGATCCGTTCCTTTATCTCATTTGTCACATGAGGAATGATCTGTACGGTTTTCCCAAGATAATCCCCGCGTCTTTCTTTTTCTATGACTGTCTGGTACACCTGCCCTGTGGTTATATTGTGCTGCCGTGTTAGTTCAATATCAAGAAAACGTTCATAATTACCAAGATCAAGGTCGACTTCTCCCCCGTCTTTAAGGACAAAGACCTCACCATGCTGGTATGGGCTCATGGTCCCGGCATCGATATTGATGTAAGGGTCGATCTTGATGGCCGTAACATTGAATCCTTTGTTTTTCAAAATCCGCCCGATAGATGCGGCTGTTATTCCTTTTCCAAGTCCGCTCATCACACCGCCGGTGACTATGATGTACTTCATGACCGCTTTTTATGATAGCATAGGGGATATAATTAATGGATTGTTATGGTAGGGTTATTTTCTGATATTGGATTGTTATGATAGAGTTATTTCCTGATATTTTTTTTATATAATCTTCTCGCGATAAACAATATCGATACAGCCATAACTGCTTCAAAACCCGGCACTTCTATTTTTGTTTTTGACCTTTTCACGGTAACATTGGGCGCTGGTACCGAAGGCTCAAATGGCATTGACACATAAGGAGTAATGACCGGTTTAACAGGCGTTTGATTGGAGGGAATTGAATGGGATTTGAGCACGATTGAGGTCTTTGCGATCGTCCTGGCATAAGAATACTGGGAAATTTGTTCATAGGGATTGGTCATCGTTTCCCCGTATTCATAAGCACTCACTGCAAGTGTGGGTTCGATGCCCGCAAGACGGGCTTCGTTTATCGCAACTTTTGCAGCTTCGTAACTCTCCCCGACTTTCTTTTGTGCATCTGTTTTACCCAATAACCCTATCAAGGTACTGGCTTTTGTTGTGGCCTGGAGTGAATCAAAAATCGCACCTGCATAGTAGCCGCGCTCCATTTCCTTTTGCGCGTGGTCTAAGTCCTCGCCTGCACCGCCTGTTACCTCAGGGTGCGATCCGGTTTCTGAGACCAATGCGAACATATAGGTATTGATGGATTGGGCCTGGCTCAGGTACCATCCTGCGCGGTCTTTCAATACTTTTTCAGGCACAATTTTTCCATCAGGCGTTGCAAGCGTCAGCCACCACTGAGCTGTGCGCGCTCTCTCATGAGCAAATGCAAGTGAGGTGATCTTCTCCTGCGTATCAGTGAGTTTTTTCGCCTCATCAAGTTTCATCCTGGCAGTAGTAATCCTTGATTCAGCAGCACCTACTGCTTCCGCATCACTTATTCCGTATAATGTGAAATTGCGAAGATCATTCTCGGAGAAATTAATCTGCTTTTCAACTCTATTTATAATTTCAGTAAGATATTGTTCCTTATCCGACGCTTTATCGTATCCATCATTCCATTGTGCAAATCGCATCGTGTACATCGAATTGAAATATAAGGAAGTTGCAGCATAGTATTTATTATCATCATACATCTTATCTGCCCTGTCCAGGATATCCTTTGCAGTCACAAGGAACTGGGTTTTGGGTAATGTTGATTCCATTTCTTTATACATATCTCCCGATTCGTTCTTCAGGTTCCGGGCAAGAGGTTTTAGAAGATCCATATATTGAGTGGTCAGTATAGTCCCTTTATATGTTGGCTTTGTTATCTCATAACCTGTAAATTCCCTGACAACGTCCTGGATCGTACTTACTTCTTTTACAGTGACATTCAATTTCTTGCCAAGTTCAACTACATCCACCGTTTCCTCCGTATCTATGGTAATAATAGAACCACTTGAGTCTGTGTTTGTTTTTTTCACGGTTACAGTACTCTGACCTTCGGGTATCAGGAAAAGCGTAGCATTTTTTGCTGCCGCAGCCTCAAGCTTGAAGGGTATTCCGCCAACAGGTCCTATTGATTCATCAGGATTGATCATTCCTGTCATTACAACATCACTTTTCAGAGGCCATTTATTTATAGCAGCAATTGTTGCTACAGTAAGCGCACCGCCTGCCGAAGGCCCTCCAATGATAGGTGAACTTATATCGATAATATAATAGAAATCATATGCCTTTTCATCAATCCCCAGGACATCAGATGCAACCATCGCTGCGATTCTCGCCGAACCCTGGAGGTCCACCTGGGTGTAAGGGTTCGTATCAACGAATACATGGCCTGTGCCGTTGGTTACTATTACCTGGGCTCCCAGAAGGAGCCCTTCTTCCCCGTCCCCTGTGCTTTTATCAGCAACAAGAGGGACCGAAACACCTTCTTCAAGCGCATAAACGCTATTAATTGTCAAGAGCAGTAAAAAGATACAAAGGATTCTATATGTCATTTAATTATACCCATAACTCATATATCAGATAAAATACTTAAAACCAGTGTTTATGAATCTACAAGATCCTTATACTATACCTTATAAAGGCATTTACGCAGTAGCCGACCGCAGGAATGAATTTGCGGAAATTATGGAACATTCCAATTGTTATGGCGGCTCAGCATGGGCGCTGTATCATTATTCTAAAAGCCCGCTTGTCATAAAAAGCCGCTCTGTCGGGGACATGATGCGCTACCTGGTACGTGTGGGAAGATCAAACCTGGAGCTGCAATCATCAACTGCTGCTGCGGGTATTGAATCAGTCCTCGTGAATGACGATGAAATAGAGATAACCTATAGCGGCCTCGGTGGCGGAGGCGTTGGGGCAACCACATGCAGGGCATGCGCAAAGGGCGTTATCCGCTCTAATATTTCAGAGTCAGGAGGGGGAAAACGCGCAAGCGGTACGATCGTAGTTCCGCGAAGGCAACGAGTCCTCGTAGGAATGGACAATACTGATTCAAAAGAAGTGGGAGCCACATGGGCTCTTGCCCATAATATCGGGGCAGCCGTTGATTCCCTGGAACATAAATATATTTCACATACACTTGTCCAGCTTTATCCTGTGCCAGACAAAACCCAGAACTGTGTGGCGACAGTACTTGAATTTGCATGCACGCAAGGAGCCAAGGAAGAGTTACTCGCTAAAATAAAAGAAGGACTTCTTAAGTACAGCGTCTCATCTGAGACAGGTTTGGTCGCTTTATCTGATTTTGACGCTTCTTCTCTTATGGAATACAGCAGGCTTTGTAGAAGCAGAATGATTTCCAAAGAATTAACAATTGAAACAGCCGCAAATAATGATGTTGAAATTTGCATAGATGGAAAAGGCATCATAGGAGCGCTTGCGGCTCTTCCCTGGTTTTCAAGAAATGATGAATCGGTATTTTTATGAATGGTCTTGAAGCAATAGTTAGCGGGATTATTGATAGCGGTGTGAAAAAAGTCACAGGCGTCCCTGGTTATCCGATAACAGACCTCATGGAAAAACTTGGCGATAATAATAATATCAGGCACGAATGGTCTGTTAATGAAAAAGTTGCGCTTGAAATGGCACTGGGCTCATCAGTATGCGGGGAACGTTGTGCTGTCATTACAAAACATGTTGGCATGAATATACTTTCAGACCCACTTGTAACCTCGGCAATACATACGATCGGTGCAGGCGTTGTGATTTTCGCAGGGGATGACCCCGGGATCGAAAAATCGCAGAATGAGCAGGACTCGCGTTTTTACGGATCGATCGCAGAAGTACCGGTATTTGACCCGGGAACAACGGAAAACGCTTATCTTTGTGTGAAAGAAGCTTTCATATTATCTGAAAAAGTAAGAACTCCTGTGATAATCAGGCTTACTGACAGGTTATTGAAAAGCAATGGCAACTTTGTACGTAAAAGCGAACCATACCAACCAAAGCCAATTGATAGAAATATATGGCATCTTACCATGCTCGGAAAACACCAGCGATTCCATGCTGAATCCTATCCACAGATGTGTAAATACGCTGAAACCTCAAAATTGAACACATATAAGGAAAACAAGAAAAAAAGCGATATTGGAATAATTTCATCGGGTTTTCCCTCATCGCTTGTTGATTCCATAATATCCGACGATATTTCTCACTTATCACTCACGATCGTAAATCCCCTGCCCATTGACCTTATCGACCGTTTCATAAAAGAGCATTCAAGGGTACTTGTCGTGGAAGAGACCGAGCCCGTTATTGAAAAGCAATTTTCAAAAAGACTGTTCGGGAAGCTCACAGGACACATGCAGTATGGCATCGCAGAAGTTGAGGATATCCAAAAAGCCCTTGAAAATATTGATAATGATGCGGTAAAGCGCGATATTGTACCCCAGACTTTAGAAAAAAGGGGGCCTCGTCCCATGTGCGAAGATTGTCCGTATATGCCTTTTTATTTTGCAATAAAAGAGCTGGATGTTCCGGTCGCAGGCGACCTGGGATGCTCTATAATGACATCCTCACCGCCTCTTTCGCTTATTGATGCTGCGTTCTCACTTGGCTCATCAATAAGTACAGCATGCGGTTTTAACAGGAAAGGCATTGCCATAATCGGTGATTTTGGCCTTGCACATTCAGGTATCCCTGCGCTGATCAATGCGGTCCACAATGAACATGAAGTCGTTGTGGTTGTTCTCCAGAACGAAGTGGCTGCGATGACCGGAGGGCAAAAAGTTCCGGACCTGACAGGGCTTTTGAGTTATTATATCAAGGACACGGTAACTGTGAATCCTGATGAAAAAAATATCAGAAAAATCTTAAATGAAAAACTTGAAAAGAATGGAGTTTCTGTGATTCTGGCACCAGCAAAGTGTCCAAGGTATTGAGAATGCATCTGAACACAAATAGCGTCTAATATACGGTCACGCTCTTTACGCCTTCTATTCTGGTAAGCGAATCCAGAAGTTCACCGCTTGCTTTTCCTTCTGTTATTATTGTAAGCTGGGGATTTTCTGTAAGATATGGGTCATCAGATACGGCCTGCCTGATAGTTACCCCGTGCTCTGACACGGCTGTTGCGACTGCACCCAGGAGACCTTTGCGGGCAGCATTGTCAGGCGCAATGACTATTACACCAAGACCCAATAATGGTGCCACATCCCTTAAGAATGGTATTGTGCGGACATTCCGGAATATCTGCATCAGTTTCTCATTCTTTGAAATAGTTTCACACGTTGAGTCAACCACTCTTCTATCAACTTCTATCTCATTTGCGATCTGTGTGTGAGGTATTTCGATACCGCCTGAAACTACCCTGCCCTGGGCATTTATCTGGAAACCTCTTTCCAGAAGCAATCTGATCACCTTTTCTTGTGCCGGATGGTTTTTAAATTTTTCCTGGATGATAGTCCACATTAGTTCTTAATATGGTAATTTTTGATACTAATGTTTATCGTATAATCTATTTATTAGCTTTTTTTACCTTCTCAGCAAGGTCTTTTCCCAGGCGCTTGCATTCTTCAAGATCCTTCTCCTCAGGTTTATACTGGACCCGAAGCACCGGATCGATGACTTTCATACCGATTTCACGCAATTTTTCGGCGATCATTCCGGGAGCTTCGCCGCTCCAGCCGTAAGACCCGAAGGCTGCTCCGATTTTTCCTTTGGCATTAGCCCTGGATAAGCTGTCTATGAACTTTTCCATCGGGGGCAGCATCTTATAATAGAATGTTGATGAGCCGATCGCGATCGCCTCAGCGGATTTTATGTCTTCTATTTTTGCTTCATGGAAGTTCATAGTGACGGCATCGACATTTCTTGATGCAGCGCCTTCAACGATCGCATCTGCCATTGCTTTTGTGTTTCCTGATGTGCTTAAATATACGACTACTATTTTTGGCATAATTTTTCCACCTTTGTTTAAAGTATCTTTTCGAGAAGGGGATTTCTTATTATTTCTTATTCACACTATCCCGCTCTCATCATAAAGGTTGAAACTATTCTCGGATAAAGCTTTCGTTCACTCAATATACAAATATCCATACCGTCATGATTCGCTTGGGTTTTATAAATAACAATCAATAAATTGCTTCCACACATACTCTAAACTAAAAAATGTTGAAGAGCAGGTATCAATTCGCAGGATAGAACAGTCTTCTCTAAAACTTTTATGATATTTGATAAACTATCAAACACTTTCACTCTGCTTGGCATTACTAAATAAGTTAAGAACCAATATTATATCAGATATACGCCTTTAGCATTCGATTTAGATTGAAAACGAAATAATACTAAGCTTGACAAGAATCTTTGATAAAGGAGTTCGTTCAGTTCGTTTTAGTTCGTTGTTTATCTTAGATAGAGGGATATGATGGAATTAATATATAAACAAGAATTTTATGACATAAAATCAGCCTGTATAGCCTTAAAATATGAACTTGGTCTTGGATTCTTAGAAAAAGTATATGAAAACGCTTTAAAATTTGAACTTGAAGATAGAGGTTTCATAATTAAGCAACAATTCCCGATTCAAGTTACTTATAAAAAAAATGTTGTCGGGGACTATTTTGCAGATTTATATATTGTAGATAAAATAATCATTGAGATAAAAACTGCAAACGAAATAACAAGCATACACAAAGCACAAGTTTTGAATTATCTGAAAGCAACAGGGATTAAACTTGGAGTTTTAGTAAATTTTAGCAGGGAAAGAAATACAGTGGACATTGAACGGATACCAAATTTAATTTAAATAATACTAAAACTATTATAAGTAATATTATATAGTAATAAAAAACAACGAACTAATACGAACTGTTACGAACTCCGGTTGATTTTGTTATCAGTTAAGATTTTCTAATATGGCAAAAGCACATAAAGGTTAAACACTTTTTAAATACTATGATTATTATCGGAATCGACCCTGGGCTTGCAACTGTGGGCTTTGGAGTGATAAGGACAGAAAACGGGAACATTACTCCCATAAGCTACGGCTGTATCAGGACATCCGCCGATAAACAAACACCAGAGCGCCTTCTGGAGATATTTAACGAAATAACATCTCTTTTTAAAAAATACAACCCGGAAGTTATCGCAGTTGAAAAACTCTTTTTCAGTAAGAATGTCACTAATGGGTTGAGTGTAAGCGAGGCAAGAGGTGTAATTTTCCTTGCAGCAGAGCTGCACAATATCCCTATCTTTGAATACACCCCAAACCAGGTGAAGCAGGCAATAACGGGTTCGGGAAGGGCTGACAAGAAACAGATGCAGGAGATGATCAAGAGGCTCCTTGACCTTGATGAGATACCAAAACCGGATGATGCTGCTGATGGGTTGTCGATTGCTTTATGTCATATAAATATAATGAGATAATATATGATTTCCCATGTCTATGGTGATATCGCCCAGAGCGGCGAAGGATTTGTAGTAATTGATGTTGGCGGTATCGGATATCAGGTAAATGTGACAAAACCGATATTGAATGAACTCACAGGCAGGAAAGAAAAAGTAAAACTTTATACTTACCTTCATGTCAGGGAAGACGCACACATATTATATGGTTTTTTAAACCAGAGCGATCTTGAGATGTTCAAGCTCCTTATAAGTGTAACAAGGGTCGGGCCCCAGATCGCCATGAACATCCTTTCACAAATTAAAATTGAAGAGCTTGCGGCTGCAATTATCCATGAGGATGAAAAAGTCCTGACCCGCATATCCGGGGTGGGCGCTAAGAATGCCAAGCGCCTGATACTGGAATTGAAGGATAAAATGACAAAGAAAATGGAAGGATTTTCTCTTCCGGCCACGAGCAATGCCAATTATGATGCTGTGTCTGCGCTTGTTTCGCTTGGATTCCCGAGGCAGTCGGCCGAACGCGCGGTGGAGGCGGTTTCAGGGGGCGAACAAAAGGTGGAAGCGATTATAAAGGCTGCGCTTTTGAAATTGAAGGAATAATGAAATTTTCTTTCAAGCCGTCTCTTAATGATAATTAACATTAAACAATCTTTATAATACATGGAGTTTATTTACCTCAGTGGCATATTTAAAAAAATGGTGGTCGAATGACTCAACTGGCGATAACTGCAAATGACAATAAAAATCTATTTTCAAATTATTATCTTGAGGCAAAGGCGCTGTACTCTGAATATTTGGGCGCGCCGGGTGCTGAGGATTTAGACAGGATTAGCGTACTATTAACACTTTTGGTCAACATTATCTTAACGGCGCTGGGGTTGCGACCCCAGACCCCTGGTGAGGCGCCGCCTATGGCGGGATTAAATGTAAGATCCTTGGCTGCATAA
>JBAQLI010000034.1:0-8485 GCA_049301735.1 Candidatus Methanoperedens sp. | reverse complement strand
GTATAAGAGTATTCTTACATGATGGTCTATTACCTGTAACCTATGGTCAGAACAGTAAGGTCTATGTCATTGGAAGAACATCCCAAGGAGATAAATATGATCCAGAGACTCATAGTGTTTTAAAAGGAGTGGAAGGAGATATAACTATATGGGCCATGGGCGTAGTAACTAAATACAATACAAAACCAATGAATATTAGACCGGTTACAGAATTATCTCTGTAACTTTTTTATGACAAGAAAAAATACAATTGAAGACGTATGGAAAAAAATTAATAAACATCCTGAATGTGTATGGAATATATGGATTTGTTGGGAATGGAAAGGATATACTACAAACGGTTATGGTAGAATTCATATAAATGGAATCCCATATCTATCCCATCGTGTTGTATGGGAATCAATTTATGGATCTATACCATTAAATATGTGTGTACTTCATTCGTGTGATAATCCCAAATGTTGTAATCCTTCTCATTTATTTTTAGGAACTGTTAAAGATAATAATAGTGATAAAGAAAATAAGGGAAGAGGAAAACACCCCGTTGGTGAACAGCATGGTAGAAGTAAGTTGACCGAAAAACAAGTTGGAGAAATTAGAAAATTATATTCCACTAAAAACTATACACAAGAAACCATAAGAAAAAAATATGGGATTTCTAAAGGATCAATTTATTATATTTTAAAGAATAGAGAATGGGTACATATATAGGAAAGTTTTTATGGGTAAACATACAGGAAGAGAAACAAAGAAAAAAGAAAAAATGTTAAAGAAACAGAAAGAAAGTGAAAAAGATTGTTCGAAAGAAGTTTGTTCAATGGAGGACTAAATGTTAAATAAAGTTGTAGAAATTGTAGAAGCACTTGATGTATTATTTGTTATGGTATTTGTCATGACATTTGTTGTGGCATCGGCAGTAGTACTTGCATTAAACATTTGGGCATAATATGGCACTAACAGGTCTAGTATTGCCTATGGACAAAAAGAAAGATGAGCTCGTGGCTCCTATCTTTTCGGACAAGGATATTGAAAAATGGATTTCAGAAGGTGATTCAGTAAACAGTGAGATATGTGCATTATACTGTGGAGATCCCAAAACTACCAAAACAGGATGCGCTATAGATTCTCGTACAGATGAGGAAATTAAAGAGGGAAAAAAAATTATCTACATTGAAATGAATTCGGATGCGGGTGGTCGCATAAATAAGAAAGCATTCAAAAACGATGATCCCACCATAATTGTTATTGACCCGAGAGAATTTACAATTGATCAAACAACTGGAGATTGGAACTTTAATTATATAAAAACAATGTCCAAGACAAAAGCGTTGTTGATGTGGGTAAAAAGTAACCATCAAAAATTAAATATACATACTTTAATTCTAGATGGTGTAGATATTTTCCTCAGTGAGGTGTGTGAAAATCAGATGCGGCTTGACGAATCGTTGGATATTAGTGGTGGTGTTAAAATGACATTCTGGAAATCTAGAAATAAATATTTCTATGATGTTATTAATATGATGTTATCTATAGATATCAATAAAATATTCATAACACATTTTAAAGAGGATTCGGAAACCAAAAAAATAACATATGGTTGTCAAAAGAATATGCCAGATAAATTACATCAACTGGTAGAATTCAGAAAAGATCTAAAGACGGGAAACTGTTATGCAAAAGTTGTAGCAGATAGAAGAAATAGACCCGATTTATTGGGAAAAGAATTTTGTACAATGGAAGTAGTAGATGGGAAACGTATATGGCATGGCTTTAAATTGTGATATATATGCCAACTGGAATATATGAAAGAACCGAATATCATAAAGAAAAAATTTCAGAAGGAGTAAAACATAAACCAGAAGATGTTTGGAAAAAAGTAGATATCAAATCTAAGTCAGAATGTTGGAATTGGAAAGGATATACTACACCTGATGGTTATGGAGAAATGAGAATAAATTATTTAAGATATAGAACACATCGTTTAGTATATGAATTAACTTACGGTTCTATTCCAAATAATATGTTAGTCTGCCACAAATGTGATAACCCATCTTGTTGTAATCCTGATCATCTTTGGTTAGGAACTATTCAACAAAATATAAAGGATATGGATAATAAAGGAAGAAGAAAAATTTCTTATGGAGAAAAATCTCCTACTCATAAATTAACTTCTTCCCAAGTAAAAGAAATAAGAAGACTTTATACTACCAAAAACTATACACAAAGAGATTTGGCCAAAAATTTTGGAGTATGTCAAACAACTATTTGGTTTATTTTAACCAATAAAAATTGGAAAAATATATAAAGGAGATTAAAATGTATTGTAGTGACTGTGGAGAAAAAATAGCAATATATGCATTTACATTTTCCGGCTATGTTGGTTTAATAACAATCTTTGCCGAAGATATAGATGAAGCAAGAAGTTTACTTGCAGATAATATAATTCATGCAGATGAATATGAATTAGAAAATAAAGAAAAATTAGAGGAATAAATAATGTCAATTGAAAACATACCAAAAACACAAAAGAAAAACATCCATATGGATCATGAAACAGAAAAATCCATGAAGGATCTATCTGTTGGAATGATGAATGATGTGAAGTTAACCACCGATGGAAAACTTACACATAAGGACACAAAGACCAAGAAGCTTCCAAGCGACTTGATTTAAAGTTCCAACAAGAAATATAGGCTGGATTCTGCTTAGAGTCCGGCCTTTTTTTATCTGGGAGGATTATGAATTTTATAAAAGCAATTGGCAAAGTAATATTAATGGGAATATCATTACTAATATTATTATGGTTACTTCCAGTAATATTATTACTGTTATTGATTTTAATGTTAATGATTATATTTCCACCATTTCTAATAATATTATTAATAATAATAATTATTTTTTATGTATTTTGCAAATGGATTTTTAGTGATTAGGGTAAAATAAGATATGAAGAGAATTGGAATATGCCAGAAATGTGGTAAGGAAACTATAGTAAGAGACCATCATATTATAGGATATCTTGGAGAAAATAAAGATATAATTGCTCCTTATTGTTTTTCATGTGATAGAAAAGCACACAACAAAGCAAAGAAAAGTGGAAAATGTAATTTGACCGAAAAAGAAACTTATAGATTATCAAGTAATAGTTCTCAACGAAGATATCGAAAAACTTTTAGTTTGTCACATAAAACTTTGGAGCCAAATGTTTTATTGCGTGAAAGATTAAGTATAAATATAAATACAAATACTATAAATATCAACTCATGTTTTGAAGGAACTGCTGGTAAAAAATTAAAAATTATTGAGGAGATATAAGTTTCATGCAAATCATTTTTAAAGCCCCATATATAATCAAATATTATAGGGATGAACAAAACAATCGAAAAATAGATAGAGTTCATACTGATCAATTTCCTCCTTATTTCTATGTTAAAAAAGGAACAGAGGTTCCTTCAGACCCTCGAATTTTAAGAGTAGAAGCTTCTACAAAGAAAAGTATATTTGGCGATGAACTGATTAAAATTATAGTCAAAGAAGTATATGATGTTGTTAAATTAAGAATGCTTTTCTACGAGACTTGGGAAGCTGACATTCGTTTTACTGACAGATATTATATAGATTGTGTAAAAGAAATTCCCCGCGAGAATTTAAGAAAGGGATATTATGATTTAGAAACTTCTGATATGCCTTCGACCCAAATGGACGATAAGGAAATAAATACAATAGGTATTTGGGATAATTATACTGATAAATATTATACATTTATTATAACGGGTGTAGAAAAAACAGAAGAAAAAGAAGGGCATATTATTTATCATTGTGTTAATGAATATCAAGTTTTAAATAAATTTATAGACCATGTTAAAGACTTTGATTATGATATGCTTATAGCACATAATTCCAGTCGTTTTGATGAACCAGTATTGATTGGAAGAATTCAAAAATTATCCATAATGAATTATGGGCGTATGAGTTCGGTTGGAACTGTTAAGAGGGATAATTTATTTGGAGAATGGCGATGTGAAATAGGAGGACGAATTCTCTTTGATTTCCTTGGTGCCAAAACAAACTTTGGTATCAAAGGAGGAATAAGAGGATTACTTGATGGTAGAGATATTACTGTTAAAGGCCCGGACGGAGAAGATAAGATTGTCAGAATTAAGAGATGGAGCCTTGAATATCTTGCACAGTTTGTTGGAATGAAGAAAGGTGAATATAAGAAGGTTCAAACAATAGAGGATATGATAACCTATAATAAGCAAGATGTTGCTATAATGGTTGCACTGGATAAGTTCTTTAATGTTACCGAATACTATCATAATATGCAAATTCTTATAGGATGTGATTATCATAACACCTATTTTAATACCTTGATGATAGATAATTTTCTATTAAAAAGATATTCATATATAGCATTTCCTACTAAACCAGAAAGAGGAAAATTCGACAACGACGAAACTATTAAAGGTGCAGATGTTACTGAGCCCAAACAAGGGCTATATGAAAAGATAGATGTTATAGATCAAACATCATTATATCCATCAATAGTTGTAAGCTACAATATGAGTCCCGAAACAGTAGATCCAGAAGGAGATATTATTGTGGGGAATGGTGTTAAGTTTACTTCTAAAAAGGTTGGTATCATTGCAGATGCAGTACAATTTTTATTGGATATTAGATTAAAATATAAAAAACTTGCTAAGACAGAAACCGACCCTTATAAGGCACAGATGGCAGATTTGTTACAGAATGGTTATAAGACTTTATTAGTATCTTTCTATGGAGCTTTACTGTATAAGGGATTTAGATTATATCAACATGATGTGGCAGAGTCTATTCCTTATGTCGGGCGTATTATTAAAGTTGAACACGTTAAACCCCTATGTGAAGCACACGGATATGAAATAGTTTTAGGGGATACTGACTCCTCGGGACTTCACCCGATAGCGAATAATGCTGCGGAAATAAATCAACTTGTGGATATTATAAACAAATCTTATGATGACTATGCGAAAGAGCACGGTATTAAAAAACATATCTTTCATATTGAATTAGATAAAACATACAGTCCTATTATTATAAGCGATGTAAAAAAGAGATATGTTGGATACTTAATCAAGAATGGGAAAAAGATTTATAAGGCCACAGGATTTGAATCAGTAAGAAGAGATGCTTCGGTTATTACTGAAGTAATGCAAGAATCGGTATTTAAAATGATTCTTGATGGAAAAAATAGAACAGAGATTACTGCTTGGGTTGACCAATTAAAAGTCGATATTAAGAATAAAGTATATTTGATGGAATGGTTGATGTTGCCTAAGGGATTCAATAAAGCATTTGATAAATTTAAAACAGATAGCCCGTGGGTCAGAGCAGCTAGATACAGTAATACAAATCTAGGAACGAAGTTTGATCAGTATTCAGAATTGGGAATATTTTATATTAAGAGTGTTCCGGAGAAGAAGCCTTATACGGATGTTGTTGCTGTAGATAATACAACGCTTCCCATTTTAGATGGATTTATAATTGATTGGGATATTCAATTAGATAAAACAATCGATTCTAAATTTCAGAATATATTAGATATGATGGGCTGGGGAAAGACGAAACAGGTAAAATTAGAAATATTTAAATCAAACGATGATAATAATAAATTTGTCCCAAGTGGGCAAATGAAATTATTTTCATATAAATGAGGTAAACTATGAAATCAATAATATGTGGAAACAATGTAAATGTAATGCAGAATATAAAACCAAATACTATAGATTTAATCTATCTGGATCCCCCATTCTTTTCAGATAGACATTATGAAGTTATATGGGGAGATGAATTGAGACAGTTTGAAGATACTAAAAAGTTCTTCACGGAAGAATGCAAAGGCAAACCGAGCGCAGAAGTTGAACAGTATAATGAAAGAATGTCTGGGGGTATAAATAGTTATCTCTCATGGATGAGGGACAGAATATTAGAAATGCATCGTCTACTTAAACCAACAGGCTCAATTTATCTCCATTGTGACTGGCATGCATCTCATTATCTCAAAATAGAAATGGATAAGATATTCGGATATAATAACTTTTTAAATGAGATTGTTTGGGTATATGATGGGCCGCAATCACCAAGCAAAGTAAAATTTGCAACCAAACATGATATTATATTATCATATAGAAAAACTGATGCATATAAAGCAAATATAGATGAATTATCATATCTTCAAAAAATACCAGAAAAAGATGCAAAATTTGATATTGATGAAAATGGTAAATATTTTTATACTATCCCCAAGGGGGATTATAGTGAAGAGAGTATTAAAAAATTAGATGTAGAAGGACGAATATACAAAACAAAAAATGGAAAAATTCGTATTAAATATTTTGTTGAAAAAACCACCGATGGATTTTTCTTAAGAAAGAAAAAATATCCAGATGTTTGGTCGGATATCCCATCATTAGGATTAGCAGCACAATCTAAGGAAGTTCTCGGCTACCCAACCCAAAAACCCGAAGCCTTACTAGAAAGAATAATCAAAGCCTCTTCAAATGAAGGAGATTTAATATTAGATCCATTCTGTGGATGTGGAACTACTGCGGCAGTTGCAAAAGGATTAAATAGAAAGTTTATTGGTATTGATGTGAGCCCCACAGCTTGCAAATTAATTGCTAAGAGATTGGAATTAAGTGAAGATGATATATATGGATTGCCCGTTTCCGAAGCAGATCTTAAAAAAATGACACCTCATAAATTCCAACAGTGGATATGTGATAAAATGGGTGCAATTAATACCAGTAAAAATTCTACCAAAGCCTCTGGGGGAGATGGTGGTAAAGATGGTATAGTGCATCACAGAGATTCAGGAATTTATCGTGGAGCATTGTTACAAGTTAAACAATCTGAAAGTGTTGGAAGAAATGTCGTTGATAATTTGATTGCAACAATGATGAGAGAAAAAGAAGATTCTGGAATTGTTGTTGGGTTTTCTTTTACTTCCGGATCTATTGGCGAAGTTGCCAGACTTAAAAGAGAAGATAATAAGAATATATTACTAATTGAGGCCAAAGATTTATGTGATCTAGAAATATATAAATATCCACAAATGACGAAGGATGAAGAAGAACATATGAAGAAAAGTGGAAAACTTTTTTAATTTGAAGTAAATTTTAAAAGAGGATTATGATTGGATATAATGATATTAAATTTATAATAATAGATTTCAAATCTATATTAATATATGCTTTTACACATATTAAAAATCTGTTGAAAGGAAAATTAAGAACAGAGCTGCCTGATGAAGTTTTTATATATCAATGTGATAAATGTATGGAAGAAAAACATTCTTATCTTAAAGATCATCGATGTGAAGAACATGGAATTAATTATATACATGCGTATAATTTTAACAAAGGTACTCTTATAAATTATATAAATCAATTACAACATCAAATATGGAATATAGAAAAAAATTATAATTATGGTAAGTCTCTACGAACTGCAGAAGAAGATTCTCGCAAAGAAGAAGAAGGAATTTAAGAAAAAATGCAACCTTTGCGGTAAGGAATTGATCATAACCAAAGAAGACATTTTATATATGGTGGACGATAAAACCGTCCATTCGCATTGCTTTTCAGTATGGAGAAAAAAACATGACAAATGAAAGTAGAAGACTGCAGAATTGGCAACATTTGTTTGGAGGGACCAACCAGATCCTTCTAATGCTTACTGGAACTTTTACCGGTATGGCAGTAAGTGGGACATTACCATGGTATGTGCCAACACTAGTTGCCTCTGGCACATTCATACTGGGTCGCTTATCAAGTGAAAATTCATATAGAACAACTCTTGCATTATTTAAGGAGAATAAAAAATGACAAAAATATTAATACTTTCATTGGTAATCCTAGCTATAGGAGCGATCCTTATGTTATCTATTACTGCGCCTTCTATCGAACCAATTAAAAGCCCCACGACAGAAGATAATACAATCAAGGTAGTAGATGAGGTAGTAATTCAGACTTCCCAACCTATCATAGTACCTACCGAAACAGTACCACCCATAAATTATAAAGTTTGGGTAGATAGTCAATATGGATTTTATAAAACTAGGGGTCCTAATGTAGATAACTATACACATTTATATGTGAATATAAATGATACTGTTACTTGGATCAATGATGATGGTTGGGATAATGTGGTATATATTGACAGCCAAGAAAAGTTGTGGTCTGGTTCTTATGCTGGGAGATTACTGTATAATGGTCGGCAATGGTCATATATATTTAATCGGTCTGGTATATATAATGTAACAGTAAGGGAAGCAAAACGAGATAATAAGATGATTATCGGGGTAAAATGATAAAATTTAATTATGTTATAAACTATTGGTTGCTAAAGCATCCAGAAATTGTATTGACAGACGAACAGTATGATGATTTGGATGATGGGATTAAGGAATATGGAGACGATTGTTATTCTACAGGAAACGATA
>JBAQLI010000033.1:0-17029 GCA_049301735.1 Candidatus Methanoperedens sp. | reverse complement strand
AATAGTACGCTAATCCTGTCTGAATAAATGCAATTTTCTTACAAAATCCAGATAGTAATTTTGTCAGGCTCATATTTCATAGATAAATCCTAAATTTATCTTATCAAGTGCGAAATATGGGATTTATACTTCGTTTTTCAAAAGTGTGTTCATGATGTCACTTTTCACAACACAACTGTTGCCATCATGATTATTCTTAACATAAAGATTACGGCAGTTTGGGTAATGTTCGGGAAAAATGATATATATAGATGCTAAATTTTGGTAATTTATACTTTATTTGTTTATTGGGGTTCGCGAAGGAGAATTGAAAAGTTGTGATTGAGTCATCAACTATTTATATCAAGTAAACTTTAGTGAAAACAAATTTACTTGATTAAGAGGAGACGACCTTGCATATCTCAGACGGGATTCTGGAGCCAGAATGGATTTTTTTCTGGTATGCGATATCAATCTTATTTATCGCGCTTGGCCTTCGGATAATCAATAAGCGCATTAAAGCTGACCCTGTATATCTCCCGCGCATCGCACTGATAGGCGCTGTGGTATTCGTAATTTCAGTCTGGCATATCCCTGTTCCGGTTACGGGTTCTTCATCCCATCCGGTAGGAACGCCCCTTGCTTCCATCATCATTGGCCCTTTTGCAGCAGTGGTGATAAGCGCAATAGCTCTGTTCTTCCAGGCCTTTATCGCTCATGGCGGGCTTACTACAATCGGTGCAAATACTTTTTCAATGGGAATAGCGGGAGCTTTTGGAGGCTATTTTATTTACAGGCTCCTCAAAAATATCTCTCCTTTATGGATTTCTGCAGGAATGGCAGGGCTTGTCGGAAGTATGCTTACATATATGACAACTGCTTTGCAACTTGCCCTTTCCCTGAATCCAGGTGATGTCATTTATTACTGGAAATTATATTCACTCGGGTTTATTCCAACACAGCTCCCACTTGCATTTGCTGAATTCGCATTCACAGCTTACGTTATCAAATATATATCAGAAACAAGTGGCATGGAAAATATCCAGTCAGGCTGCCCGTTAGACAGATTCACAATAACCGCCCTGATACTCATGGTTTCAATCATTTCAATTATAGCGATAGGTGCATATATCGGATATTCTGGCGGTGCAAATATGGCCGGAACTGATAGCACAGTTGAATCAATGGCAGCACCCGCTGCATCACCTGGCGGGATCGGTGTCAGATTAATGTCTATCCTTGGAGAACCACTGGGTTTTGCCCTTGTTGGCATAACAGGCGGTCTTTTTACGGGATATTTCTGGAGTGAATTAAGGAGGAAGAACTGATGCTTGAATGGCTTACCAGTGACCCGTTAAATGGGATCATAATAACTATCACATTTTTCATTTCAGTAATTATTGGCAGGCATCTCAGGATAAAACGAGCTGCACCTGGCAATAAAGGGAAATTGGTAGATCCCAGGATAAAAATCCTCTTTTTGTTCATTCTGATAATTTCCATTACACTTATGAAACACTGGTATTTTCCAATAGGAATTACAGTCATCTGTACTCTTTTTGCATTAAAATCAAAAATATTTCAAAATTTTAGCAGGAAAATGATTTTCCCTGTCATCCTGGCTTTTTTTATTGTCGTGATCCAGGCTTTGACCTATGGAACAAATAAGATAAATTATGGAATTCCATTATACGCCGAAGGGTTAGATTCCGGGTTCCTCATATTTGCGAGGGTGATAGCAGCGGCTTCCCTGGGAATCCTTTTGCTGTCAAATACTCCTGAAAATGAGGTCACAGAAACAATGCGCTGGTATAGGGTACCTGGTACAATGCTTGATATTTCTTCATTGATGAGCAGGTACATTAAAGCATTTTCAACTGAAGCAAAAAAAATGAAATGGGCACAGGAATCACGCGGTGGTTTTTCGAAACGATCGGGATTCAGTGATAAAATGCATGATGTTGCCTCAATAACAGGAGCGCTTATTACAAGAGCGCTTGTCAGGGCAGAACTGGTCTATAGAGCCATGTTATCACGGGGCTGGAAACATGATCAGAGTTTTGCAAGTCATCAGCCATTAAATCATAATGATCTGCTTATGGGGTTTGTTTTTGCATCCGGGATCATGATCCTTCTTGGAATAGACAGGATGTTGTGAGATAATATGACAGCTATCCAGACGATCGGACTTGAATATATTTATGCGGATGGGACGCACGCCCTGTCGGGTGTGAATTTTGAAGCACGTGTTGGAGAGAAAGTCGCAGTTCTTGGCCCGAATGGCAGCGGAAAAACCACATTATTCTATCATTTTAATGGCCTGATAAAGCCAGCAAAAGGCGAAGTCAGGATATTCGGTGAGAATATAAATAAAACCGATATCGATGAGGTAAGAAGAAGGGTCGGTCTTGTTTTCCAGGAGTCTGATAACCAATTATTTGCGCCTTCAGTTTTTGAGGATATTGCATTTGGTCCCCGAAACTTAAGATTATCTCCTGATGAAGTTAAAAAACGTGTTTCTTATGTGCTGCACAGATTTGATATCGAGGCCATTGGGAAAAAAAATCCGGTCAACCTGAGCGCAGGCCAGAAAAAAAGGGTCGCGATAGCAGGAGTTGTTGCAATGGAACCTGATGTCCTTGTTCTTGATGAACCGACATCCGGTATGGATGCAGGTGGGATCAACGATACGCTGGGAATCCTTGAAGAGCTGAATAACGAAGGAAAAACTATTATCATTTCCACTCATGATTCTGACCTTGCAGCTTCCTGGGCAGACCGCATTTATATACTTAACAAAGGAAAGGTTTTCAGGTCAGGGATCCCAAAGCATATTTTTTCAGATGAAAAACTTATCTCAGAAGCCGGGTTGAGGCAGCCTGTGATCGTCCAGACCTATCGCGAATTCAGGGCAAGAGGAATTTCAAAAGGTGAGGTTCCGCTTTCTGTTCTTGACTTTATGGAATCTATGGAAAATATAAAGGTAATGAATATCAGGTGTGCGATCGCAGGATGTGACCTTAAGACCGGAGATAAAGTATCACTTGAAATCAAGGATGGGATGCTTGTCGCAGACAAGGGTTCTGATGGCGTAACGGGAACTGCGATGTTTAACGGGAATAAAGGTGAAGATATTGCAGTAAAGGATGTTGTGGGGAATTTGCAGCATCATGAAGGAAAAATCACCGTTATCAGGGTTCCGGCTGTTATCGAAGGCGGATCAAGAGCAGCAGATATGGAAAAAGTTTATGGTTTTCTTGATAAAAATAAGAAACAAAAGATAGGGGCAATGGGTACATCAGCAAAAGCGCTGATGAATAAGATGGAAATAAAATGCGACTTAGAGTTCGATGTGATACAATCAGCAATGTTAGCAGCACTTCGCGGCCTGAATGTAATGGTTTTTGCTTCAGGGGGAATGGCTGACAGGGTAGTGGAAAAAGTCAAAGAGAGAAGACTCAATTGCCAGGGTTTCAATATTTAGGATCGTTTAAAATAATTGACGAAAAGAAAAAACTGCTTTACATGAGTTAGGTCATTCACTGGGAATTGGTCACATTATGTATTGTATTTGTAATACTGGAAGGTTTGATCGGCACAGGTTTCCTGGTCATGCAACCTTAATTTGACAGAAGCATAAATTTTATAATGATGAAATGTATCAACCGTAGCTGTTTCTCAAATAAATTATAGATTATATAACGTTATAAATACGTGTGGTTTTATACATTCTGCTAACAATAATCAGTTGAAGCAATGTGATTTGGCTGATTTTTCGGGTAAAATTGCCTGTTTTGCTATTTGGGTCAGCCTTTTACTTACGCATGATTTACATCTTTTGCAATTGCACCAATTCACTTTGACAATTTCTATCTTATTTTCCAGTATATACAGATATTCGATCTCTTTACAGGTGAATCCAGCTTTTAGTAGCTTTATGCGGCATAGACTGTTACATACAAGTGATCTTATGCGGTTCATGGTCTTACCTCAGTCCTAGGCATTGCACATTTATGATTCGTACCCTCTTGATAATATAATAAAAAGATAGGTGAATCTTCACCTATCTAACCCTATATTGCTTTTGGTCAATCGCTTATCGTTTTTTAGCTTTTCTTCAATTTGATCTCTTAGATCCTTTTTCAGATTTTGCGTCTTTTATGGATATTTCTGTCTTTTCAGCTTTTCGTATCTCTTGGTTTTCCTTAACGCTATTTATTTCTCGATTCTCTTTGGTGCTATTTATCTCTTGATTCTTTTTGGTGCTATTTGCATCAAACTTTTTTTCTATCTTTGAAGCAAACTTAGTCTGAAGGTTCTTGCTGTTATTGTAAGCTCTCTGAAGTCCTGTGCTATTGGGGTGTGATATACTTAGGTTTTCAAGGATAAGCTGATGTTTTAGTATCATCTGCTGTGCATTGATAAGTCCAGTATCTTTGCCGGAAAGTTTAGACATTGAAGCATTTACTTCATTCATTTTTTCTTCATATTGAGCAAGTGCCTTATCTGCAGTTTTTATGTCATTCTGTTTCAGTGCCTTTCTATACTCATTTATTCTATGTCTTGCATGAGATACCTGTTTTCCGAGTTTTTCACTCGAGTTATAGGTAAAGGTCTCACCCATATTCTCAAATGCAATCTTTAATCTATATAATAGATGTCCTGGGCCAATTAGATCTTTATCATCCAATTCATTATCATTTGTTTCATTATCATCCACTTCCGGGGTTACTGTAACTGTTGGAATGGGAGTTAGTGTTTCAGTTGAATTTCCCGTTACGTTCATTGAAGGGGTTTCATTACCCGTACTATTCTCTATGGCGCCAGCCATACCTATAGTAAAGACCAGCACGGACAGGATTACACCTGCCAGAGTTATATATCTCAATCTCATAATTTCACCTCTTATTTATGCGGCATTTTGCCGCTAAGAACTTATCATGATTATCAGTAATTTAAGTATTCTTACTGTCTAATAATATTTTAAAGTACATTATTCCCCCGAAAAATGTTAAATCCTTTATAATCATTCTATTTCCTTTATATAACATCGATAATAGATAAAACAGGATAAAAGATTATTAAAAACAATTATTTATGTAATGTGATCATTCTTATATGTTATTACGTAAGGTTTGTCACGACCATTTGTGCAAAAATGCACGTCAAAGGTTCAATTTGCCGCTGTAAACGGATGTGCAATAGGATATGCTGAAACGGTCCCTCCAAAAGTAGAAAGACCATTGTTGAATGAAGTGACTTCTTGGCTAAGGTGACCTATTTTCCGCACATCTTCCATTCAGGGAGTTCAATTTTTGGAATATCATAAAGGCTAATGATTGCGATTTTCATATAATAAAATGGCAATGGGCTAGAATACAAATATTAATTCCCAAGATGCGCCCGAAATTGTATGCGATCTGTTCAGGTCACATGGATTATCTGGACCGGACATGAATCCGCTGCTTCTTTCACCAGACCCTCAAGCTTCTGGGGTGCCTCTCCTTCAGCAATATTACCTCCAACCCTGTACATCTCGATAACCTGGCTGAAACTGTCATCAGAGTTCTGTTCAAAGAAATCAGGACAGATAGTCCAGCAATTCCCACAACTGATACAATCATTACGATCTATACTTACCTTAACCATATAGCATACCTCCCGGGTGTCTTATCTATATTCTATGTATCTATTTTACTTTATATTTAACCTTCACATTTTAAAAAATCAGAATAAGTATAGATAGACCAATACTTAAAAATCCAACCATTTTATATGTTATCAAGACTAAGTTATTAATTGGTGGAGTTTACCATTTAAAGATACATGAAGAAGGGCTTATTAGGGGGAAGGTGAGAACAATGAAAAAGATAGTTTCTATTAATCCTGCAACGGGAGAGGTTAACGAAGAATTCGAGCTTTATTCCGAAGATCGGGTAAACGAAGTGATCAAAAAGGCAAAAGCTGCATTTTTAGAATGGAAAAACCAGGATACATCTGATAGAGCAGACTATCTTATGAACGCTGCGAAGGTATTGCGAAGAAAAAAGAAAGAGCTTGGCGAAACTATTACAATAGAGATGGGTAAGACTATAAAGGAATCAATACCAGAAATCGAAAAATGTGAATGGGCCCTTGAGTACTTTGCAGAAAATGCAGGGAGGTTCCTGGAGCCCGAAGTTGTTGAGACAGATGCAAAAAAGGCGTTTGTTCATTTCGAGCCGCGGGGAATAGTACTGAGCATCATGCCCTGGAACTTCCCCTTCTGGCAGGCCCTGCGGTTTGGTGCCCCGGCGTTAGCCGGTGGAAATGTAATTTTGCTCAAGCACTCAAGCTACGTCCCGTTATGCGCACTGGAACTTGAGAAAGTTTTTCTTGAGGCAGGTTTCCCCGAAGGTATCTACCAGACCCTGCTTATAGACGGAGCAGCGGCATCATCGCTTATCAGCAGGGATGAGATAAATGCTGTCTCATTAACAGGGAGTATTTCAGCCGGGCAGATGGTGGCAGAGGCTGCGGGGAAAAACATTAAAAAGTTCGTCCTCGAGCTTGGAGGAAGCGACCCTTTCATAGTACTTGAGGATGCCGATGTGGAAAAGGCTGCAAGGGTAGGGGCTGCAAGCAGGCTTCTTGATGCAGGCCAGAGCTGCATAGCTGCAAAGAGTTTGTCAAGTCAAATTTCATGGCAATGATAGATGACCATTGCGAGAGAGTGAAATCAATGAATGAGTCAATAACAAAATCAGGACTGGTAAATATATATCCCAGGGGAGGAAGTTCCGTAATCCTTAATATGACCAATAAAAATGTCAAAATGCTGGGAATAACCCTGAGCTATTATTTTTTTCCTGATAGTGAAGAGTGGGTACAACTTTCATCCCTTATGGAAAAAGGCTGCACGTTACAAATATTGATATTGAACCCTGATTCAACTCATGTAAATTTCAGAGAAATAGATGAAAATAACACTGATCTTAAAGGTCAAATAATCCAGTTGATCCATCATGAAAAACTCTTCATTGAAAATCTTAAGGAAGAGTACAGGTCAAATGTTGAAATAAGGTTTTATGATACTTATCCGTCCTTATCAATGACAATCATTGATGAAAATATTCTCAGGGTGACGCCTTATTTATTTAATAAAAAAGGGAGAGCATCCCCGACATTGGAATTTGTCAGGAAAGAGAAGGGAGTATTTGATGCATATTTAAACCATTTTAATGACATGTGGAATAAAAGTGAACGTTATTATCCCTGATCTTCAGGGCTTTTGTTTTCTTGATGAGATGACTTTATTCAGGTCAGCGACAAGCGCATCTACATTAATACCATGCGCCATTGCGCCATCTTCGATGCTTTCAAAACTGGAGACATGGCACCCCACGCAATGCAGGCCGTGTTTCATAAATACCATCATGGTTTCCGGATACTGTGTTACAACTTCCTCAATTTTGATATCTTTTGTTATGGTCATAATATACTCCTACTTTATTCGTATGGTTACGAACTATAATAAAGCTTTCTAACCCGCATAATATAATTGGAGTTTTTCATGCTTAAACCTGTCTTTGAAAGTCTTCAATTTCCAGATTCTTGATTAGAATAAAATATGATAAAATAATAAAATATTTCTATCTGTAGATGCAACTTATAATTATGCTAATTGAACAGGTAAATCTTGAAAAAGGGAGTGCTGTCGGGCTTAAGATGGATATGGAACATGCTCCGCTGCTAGTTATCCGCGCAGGATGCGGCTTTGTCATGTGCGGGTATCTCAATATGGATATTGCTAATAAACTCGGGGATGTGGCCGTGAGGGTTACCGGGGTCAGGAGCTTTGAGGATGTTTTGAACGCAAAGGCTGCAGATGTTTCAGAAGAAGCAAAGAAACGGGGGATAATGGTTGGAATGGCTGCCAGGGAAGCGCTGAACCGGATGTTTTGATTTTTGTCTTTTAATGAAGATGGGTTGATTCCATAATGTTTATGTTCATCTCCCTCCCGCCCCTCCTCCTCCAAATCCCCCTCCACCGCCTCCTCCTCCGCCTGTTGCAGCGGAATATGCTGATGCTACCGAGCTATTCACGGAGTGGAACGAATGATAAACGGATGGAGCAGTGCTAACTTCAGGAATAACCACGTTCAAAGCATTCATTGCTTTTATTACATTTTCTCCCACACCAAGAGCAGTTCCATAAATAAGCCATTCCTTCCAGATGATCACATCTTCTGGAAGGTATTTTTTCATCATTGCCATGTCCGAAAGGAATTTTCGGAAAGCATCCCATTCCAGTTTTTCCTTATAATAATCACCTTTCCATCTCCCGAACAAAGTTGAGGGCGTCAAAAACGCTATGACCGCAGATTGTACCGCAAGAGTTCCTAAATAAATAGATATTTCTCCAAATATCGGGTATATGTTGGAGTAATTTGAATTGAACATGAATGCAGCCAGAGCACTTGCTCCTGATATAATGAAGAATTTTCGTCGACCTTCCACGACGAATTCATCTGCATACTTTGGATATGCCTCGCGCATGATTTTGTCCATTCTTTTTTTAAGACTAATGATGGATTCTCTTTTTTTTGAAATGGATTTAACCATTTCTTTGAACTTTTGCGTTTCAAAGACATCATCTTGTGACCAGTCCTTCAAAAATGATAGAACGTCCTTCTCATAAGGATCCTCCGCCTCTTCAGGAGTCTTAAGGAGTGTTATTTTGACTTCTTTTTTTTTCATATCAGCAAAAGTCTCTATCTTGACATACCCTCTCTTTTGCATGTCCAGGAGCGTGGCATAGAAACCATTTTCGTCAAAGTCGAACGCATCTTTCCTGAATACGAGATTGACGAGCCATGGTTTTCTTTTGCCAGGGACGAAGCTTAGATACTCCGGGACTGTGGATTCTTTTTCAGTCCCATTTTTGCGGTGGATGAAGTAAAGGACAACCGGAAATCCCAGAACAATAGAAAGTAAAATATATTTTAAGGCCGAAAGCAAAAGATAAATGTTTGAATACCAGGAGTTGGAAGATACGGTTTTTCCTTCGACTTCGTTTAATTTTGTCAAATACTTAATTTCCTCAGCCGTTTTTATAAGCATTTCAACTTCTATCAGTCCATTCTCAGGGCTTTTGCCGGAAATGATCCAACCTCCTGGGATTTTCGAGACACTGAAATCAGGAGGATGAGGGAAGACCTTCATGATCCTGGTGTCAGACAGAACGATCTCCACCTTCCCATAAGGAATATGTTCATCAGCAAGCATCAGATCCAGGCGGCAAAGGGAGTCATCACACTCCACAGGAGGATATATCCAGTAACTTGCAGAAATAGTGTATACCCCCTCTCTATACATTCCTGAAAAATAACAGCCTGCTTCATTATCATAGGCCTTTTCTCCAACAACACGCCTGATAGACTCGTCTGTTGACCAGACCATTCCAGCATTATCTTTTACGTATGGGGTAGTGCCTTCCGGGCAGCTAATATTAGAGACCTTTATATGAGGCCTGTCCGGATCTTCGCCATCAGGAGCTGTCAGTGGAGCTTTCCATACCCTGAAGAGCATGGAATATCTGTCTGAAATTCCGACATTGTAGAGGTACGTTTCTGTTAAGTAGCCTTCAGGTGAGAAAGAAACATTATAACTTTCAACCACAAGGTCACGTGAGTATGGTATGTAGGAGTATGGTATATAGGCAGCCGTAAGATATCCCGCGATTCCGATTATGAAAATTACTGCAAAAGGAACTATAAGCTGCCTTTCCTCGCTCATACCTGCCACTTGATGTCCGATCTCATATCAAGCTTTTTTTTTGGTACCACCAGCAGTAGAGCAACTGTTGTCATGACTACTATTATTGTGGATTCGATCACCATACATGAATAGTTACTTGGTTTAAAAATATATATTTAACCCAGGTTCAACTCATCTTACACCTATTTAAAGAAATCTCCAAAAGTATTAAGTATCCATTGCTCTATTAAACGCATGATTTTGTGAATACTTTTCACATTTTAATCATATTATACCTGGAGGAAATTAATTGGCAGTTACAAAGACAGAAGGCTGGAAAGCAAAGAAATGGTACAACCTTGTTGCACCTGATATGTTCGGGAAATCAAACATCGGAGAAACCATTGCTGATGAGCCGGAAAAGCTGGTTGGAAGAAACATCGAAGTTACACTTGGGGAGTTGACAAATGATCTTTCCAAGCAGAATACCAAGCTGATCCTGAAAATTGACCGCGTGGGCGGCGATGTCGCTTATACAAAATACATGGGGCATCAACTGACCCAGGATTACCTGCGCTCACTTGTTAAGAGAGAAACATCATCTGTTGAAACTAATGTTTCAGTCAAAACAAAGGACGGTTATACCATAAGAGTAAAACCATCGTGTTTTACCATAAAAAGGGCACGAGAGGCTCAGGTAAAAGCTATCCGCCAGATAATGAATCAAGTTATTGAAGGAAAAGCCAGGGAAATGGATATGGAGCAGTTCGTCCAGGATGTTGTAACAGGAAAACTGTCTGCCAGTATATACCATGATGTCAAACCCATCTATCCTCTTCGTAGAGTAGAGGTCAGGAAAACTGAAATTGAGGCTGAGCCGGGCGCAGTAGCCTCATAAATCTTTTTTTTGTTTTTTTTTATTTCTTAAAAAATTATTAGAGATTGTTTTTTCTCTTCAATTCATTTGCTTTTTCTTTCAATCCCTCATTATCCATCCTCAGCATCATGAGTGCCGCTGCCAGCAGGAAATATGCAGCAAAATTGAAAAGGAGATAGTACAGGACTACTCCTCCTATACCTCCACCCCCGCCGCTTGGACATGGCGGGACTACGCACGGATGCATCTTTGAATAGAACCGAACCGAAAGAAAACTGATCGGGACGCTTATAAAACCGATTATACCGAAAACTGCTGAAAGCCGCGCTCTTTTTTCAGGTTCTTCTACAGCCTGGCGAATCATAAGATAAGATAGGTATATTAAAAACAGGATAAGTGATGTATTCAACCTGACATCCCATGATACCCAGTACGCACCCCAGGCAGACTTTCCCCATATTGACCCGCTTACAAGTGTCAGGAAGGCAAATACTACTCCAACTTCAGCCGCTGATAACGATAACATATCCCATTTTTGTTTCTTGCTTCGAAGATATAAAATACTTGAAACAAAAACAACTGCAAATGACAGGTATGCAGATATCGCAATGGGAAGATGGAAATAGAATATTTTGAAGTTATTCGGGTCACCAGCTGCCGACCCGGGGTCTATGGGAATAGGTGCAATGAAGAACACTAAATATACCGAGATCAATATCAACACGGCAGTTATTGCATAAATGATTTTCTTAAGCATACTATTCCCAGAATTAGTTCGCATGTCTCATAATATTATCCATTTATAATCAATTTTAGTTCTATAACATCGATCATTCGGTTTTTAATCTTCAATCGTATATTCAAATACCATTTGTGCTACTACAAAAAAAATGATATCATAAACTACAAGTATCTGCATCTCTCCTGAAACATCAGAAAAATCCCCATTTGCAAGCATTGTTCCGGTCGCAGTTACTGCGGATAGTATCACAGGGATAAGAACTGGAAATAAAATAACCGGAAGAAGGATCTCGCGGGTTCGTGTATTTACAGTGAGCGCCGAGAGAAGAGTTCCCACAAAAATGAATCCTAAAGTACCCAGGATTATCACAACGATCAGGCCAGGAAGGTTTTTAATATCATAACTGAAAAGCACAACAAATATCGGTAAGGTTGCCATTTCCATAAGGAACATCAAAACCGCATTGGACAGGACTTTCCCGTTATATATTGCGCTCCTGTCGGCCGGGCAAAGTTTCAGTCCTTCAAGGCATCCCTCTTCCTTTTCGCCTGCAAATGATCGTGATAGCCCGAGCATCCCTGCAAACGTGAACGCTATCCAGAGCATACCAGGGGCAAGCAGGTCAACTATCTTTTTATTGAGATTTGACACGAATATTGTGGCTTCATTCCCGAATGCAAAGCTAAAGATCACAATCACAAGAAGTGCAAAGATCACCATGGAATTAAGCATCTGCTTTGTGCGAAATTCCGCTTTCAGGTCTTTTTTTGCGATCTGGAGGAATTTCATTTTCGCTCCTCCACATGTTTTTCATAAATAGCCCTGCACTGGAGCAAGTCATTGATCTCGTTCTCGGTCATCTCATGGGCAATATGCCCGCCTGTGAGAATTATTGCCCTGTCGCACAATGAAATGCCATGCTCAATATCATGTGAAATAAGGACTCTTGTTTTATCCATAGCATTCATGCCTCCGAGTATTTTGTCAAATGTTGCTATGGCATGCTGGTCCAGTCCGGTATAGGGTTCATCAAGAAAAAGAATCGGAGGATCATGTATAAGGGCTCTTGCAATTGATAAGCGCTGTTTCATCCCGCGGGAAAAAGTCCTCACGCGGTCGTTTTTCCTGTAGGTCAGACCCACCTGCTTTATTAGTTCATCGATCCTTTCTTCAAGCCTGGGTGTGTCATACATCTTCCCGAAGAACCTGAGATTTTCAGCTGCTGTCAATTCGGTGTAAAGATAGGTTTCATGCGAGATGACACCGATTTTCTTCCTGATCTCAATCGGATTTTCCTTGATGTCAAGACCTTCGATAAGGACCTTCCCGGAAGTAGGAGTGACAAGCGTTGCCATTATCTTAATGAGCGTTGTTTTTCCTGCGCCGTTTGGGCCAAATATTGTGAGGAATTCACCTTTTTCTATCTTAAGATCGATATTTCGAAGGACAATATTAGTGCCGAATACTTTTGAAAGCTTTTCAATTGAGATTATATTGATTTCTCCTGTTCGATACTAGATAATCTCATACAGGCTTTATATTTTCTGTGTTGATACTATGCAGCATGTTGAGAAGTTGAAAATGATATTCTCACGGGAGAACCCGAAATGGATCATATGCGATGCCGGGTACGGCAAGACCAAGAACCAGATATTGATGTGATATTATCCCGGAAAGGTGTGGAGCGCATTTACTAATTCGGGTTCAAATATACCTATCTGGAATACGATCAAGGAGATAAATGGTCTAGGAGAAATCTGGAATATATTATTTCCCGGAGCAGGCTGCCAGAACGGACGTGTTCATATTTGAGGTCTCGCAGGCTGAGGCTGAGGAGGTCTCAACCTCTACGGGTAAGCAGCGGAGGTTCTCGATCACATCCGCACATGGATACGCAGCTCTGTCTTACGCTCTGCTTCTCTACGCGTTCGTACAGGAATACACTGAGGCAGGCTATAAACAGAATGTGATGACCAGAGCGCTAAGGTTTGCAAGGCGAAGGATCGCATGAACCTCAATCGAAGGCTGTGTCAGGGTGACGCTGTCTGGGGTTCGGCTGCAATGCTATAATTGTCAAAATAAGGGTGAAGATAGCAAAAACAAAAACAAAAAAACTTATATTCCACAGACTGCTTAATAATTATTATTGAATATATTTAATATATATATATATACATTACTGATATGTTAATATATGGCTTCGTCTGTTATAGCATTTATGTTTGGATATTCGGCCAAAATGGAAGATACCCGAACTACATTAAGATCCAAATAAGTCTGGTAAATTACTGCCATAATCAGAAAAAGGAGTGAGAGAATGGAGGATGTAAAAAATGAAAACTGTAATGGCAATCCCCAATTATGAAATAATAGAGAAGATAGCCGAAGGCCCCCAGGCGGATGTTTATAAGGCATACCACAAAAAAACCCCGGATCAGATACTGGTGCTCAAGTTTTTAAAGACTGGTATCCTTTCAGGAGATAAAAAATCCCATATCAAGCAAAGGATCGAGCACCTAAAGATCTTAAGCGACCCCATGGTCATTACGCCTCTTGCGTTAGACTCAAAAGATGGGCTGTACTTCATAATCCAGGAATACTTTAACGGTTTAACACTCGATAAGCTGATAGAAGAAGGCGGCAAGATTCCTTTAAAAGAATTTTTCACTATTGCCTGCAACCTGGCAGGCGCTCTTGATAAAATCCATGAGGCGGGCATTATCCACGGGGGCATAAAACCGCATAACATACTGGTTAACCCCGGCACGTTCGATGTCAGGCTGACGGACTTTATAAGTGCGGTTGATGTAGGCTCTGTGAGTCATTTTATTTACGACAAATCTTTCGTCAGATATACCCTATCGTATTCCTCGCCGGAACAGACAGGACGTATCAGCCACAGAGTAATGTACTCCTCGGATATGTACTCTCTTGGGGTTGTGTTTTTTGAGATGCTGACCGGCCGTCTCCCGTTTACATCCAGCGATCCGCTTGAGCTCATCCATTCACACCTTGCCGAGGAAGCGCCCCAGGTCAATGAGCTCGAACCTGGCATTCCCTTAGCCTTAGGCAAGATCGTTGCTAAATTAATGCACAAGGAGCCTGAAAAACGCTACATGAGCGGCGCCGGGCTCCTTGCCGACCTCATACGGTGCAGAGATGAGTATGCAGCTACGGGCTCTATAAATGAATTCCCACTGGAAAGCCGCACTCATGCCCAGCGGGCTTCATTTATCTCCATAATGGTAGGCCGCGAAAAAGAAGCAAAGATCATCCTTGAAGAATACGAAGGGGTCATCGAGGGGAAGTTTAGATCACTCTTCATTTCCGGTCTGTCTGGAATCGGAAAGACCAGGCTGATACAGGAATTGCAAAAGCCTATTGTGGAGCACAGGGGGTATTTTACATTTGGGAAATTCGACGTGTACCAGAGAAACATTCCTTACAGCTCCCTGATCCAGGCGCTGCGAAATCTGACGCGTACCTTCCTGACTGAAAACGATGAGCGCGTTATGGACTGGAAAAACAGGATTCTGGAAGCGGTTGGGCAGAACGGAAAGGTCTTAACTGACGTCATCCCGGAACTGGAGACCATGATAGGCCCGCAGCCGGAAGTAAAAACGCTTCCGCCGATCGAATCGTTAAACAGGTTTCACGACCTCTTCGATCGGTTCCTGACTTGTCTGGCCAGCGAGGAGAATCCTCTGGCATTATTCATTGACGACCTGCAGTGGTGCGATGTGGCATCATTTGATTTCCTGTCAAACATATTTGCGAACCATAAAGATCACCCATACCTTTTTTTGCTGGGGGCATACCGCCATAACGAAGTGGACTCAAGCCACCCATTAACCAAGATGATGCGAAACGTCAAAGAGAGCGGCTATCCTTTAAAGGAAATCAGGCTGGAACCATTGCTGCCCAAACACTGCCATGAGATGGTATCATACATTCTTGATTCCCCTCTTATGCAGACCCAGGCATTATCGGAATTCATAAGTGAGCTCAGTGAAGGAAACCCGCTCTTAGTCAGCGAGAGCCTGTCGTATCTGCATAACGAAGGACTCTTATTCTTTGATGCGGAAGGGCAATGGCGATGGGATATCGACAAGATTCGCCAATCCAAGATGCCGACTACTGTAGTCGCACTTTTTGGCTCAAAGATACAAAAGCTTCCTGAGAAACTGGTAAGCCTGCTTGAATACTGCGCCTGCATGGGAAACACCTTCTCGCCAGAAGACCTGGCACTTATCAAGGAAATATCCATGCAGGAAATCTTCGAAATCCTTAAACCCGCCCTGGGACAGGGACTCCTGATGGAAAACAAAAACCAGCTTCAGTTTATCCACGACAAGGTACAGGAAGCGACGCTGTCCGCAATACCTACGGAGAAAAGGCGCGGGATCCACTGGCAGATCGGCCAGCACCTGCTCTCAGTCATTCCAGAGGGAGTGGATATGGAAAAACTCGAAAACTTATTCAATATTGTTTCAAACCTGAACCTGGGAAAGCCAGATAACCTGAATCCCAAGACAGCATACCTTATGTCTGACATCAACTACCATGCAGGCAACAAGGCTCTTGATTCCCTTGCAACGGAAGCGGCGAACGGATACTTCAAGACCAGCAGGGAGCTTTTGCCCGATGACTGCTGGGAAAACGAACATTACAGTCGCACTTTCAGGATATTCCAGAAAGCAGCGAAAGCAGAACTGATGTGCGGGTATTACGAAAATTCAGAAAAACTCCTCTCGGATTTACTGGACCATTCCAAAACAGACCTGGACAAGGCAGAATGCCTTGCCGAGCAGACTACTTCTCTATCATCGATAGGCAACTTTATCAAGGCCGTCGAAACCGCAAACAAAGGTCTTGCCTATTTTGGCAAAGCCATCCCCTACGATCAGGACGAAGCAGACGCAAAAAGAAAGGTCCTGATGGAAAAGATCGCCTCAATGGATATCGATGTATGGGAAACACTCCTTAACATGCCATTTACCAAAGACCGCAAGAATAAGATAGAGCTTGCGTTCTACAGCGAGCTTATTCCCGACCTGTACATGTCGGGTCTTCCGTCTCAGCTTTACCTATCGGCAGCCCAGTCGACGGAACACTGCCTTGCAGGAGGTATGGACGAGTCCGTTATCTATTCCTTCAGCATAATGTGCCTGCAGCTTGGAGAAGAGGAGAACTTCAAACCTGCTTTCAAATACGAAGACCTTGCGCGCGCTCTAGCCGCAAAATACCCTAACACTTTTGGCGCCACGCGCGGGATGAACGGGATAGTATGGTGCGACATGCACTCAAGGAGCCATCCAGGAGAAATAGCAGAATACAGCCTGAAGGGGATACAGTGCGGTAAGAACTGCGGCGACCTTTACAATGCCGGCCTTTCATACGGCCCCCTGATGTGGAACCTGAGAGTCCAGGGAACGGATATGACAGTTATAGAAGATTATGCCAAGGAGTGTCTGGCATTCTCTGCAAGGTATCACCTCTCCTTTTCCACAGGCCTTGCCGAAGCGATGCAGGCAGGGTGGATCGAGCCCATGAAGAAGAACTATTCGTATCCTCTTCAAAAGTAATGGTAAACCTTGCATAAACAAAACATTATGAATATCACACAGGTCTACAGAATACGGTTTGCAAAACATTACTCTTCATAACACAGAGAGTTACCATGGTTTATGAAG
>JBAQLI010000032.1:0-3313 GCA_049301735.1 Candidatus Methanoperedens sp. | reverse complement strand
TTATTCTTTAACCGTTCATATCATGTTAAACTCCGCCATCGGCGGCGCCTCACCGGGGTCTGGGGTCGCAACCCCAGCGCAATATCCCTGAGATTGACCGAAAGTGTTAATAGTACGCTCATCTGCGTTTATCTGCGGTTTGTTTTCTTCAGACCCATAGCAATCAACAGAATCTTTTTCCAGAACTAACAATGTATTTTCTTCAGGAAAAAAAGTCTTCATTTTTCAGAAGTTTGCGGAATACTATAGATCATTTTATTTCGGTTATTTGTTGCTAATTGACACTTGACAAGACACTAGGAGAGCTTTAGTACGACTAAAATGAACTTTATCCCATGACCTGTTTCCTATGGTTGAAAAACCGCATATAATTTTGCTTATATGCGGTTAATAAAGCATGAGAATGTCGAATAATTTAGGGATATATGAAGTCTCTGGACGATCTCGGCGACACAACACTACAATTTCCTATGAAACCCCTCATGAGCCGATTGGCACAGGCACGCAAGGATGAAAATCAGCAAAGCCAATTTTCATAAGAATTATACGCAATTTTTTAATGAAGAAAAATTAGAAAATATGGACACATAGAACCCTTTATATAATCAGAGTTAATATAAAAGGTTTTGAGAATGAAAAAGTTCAAAGATGTTGAGTACTCCCAATTAATATTGGGATTATATATAATACTTATTGGTTTGCTAATTGTTGTTCTTTTGCCTATTCTAAAAGACTCTATTAGCATTATATTAGCAGGCAAAGAGTTGAGTTCCCCAATCCGAGCAGAAATAACTTCAACAATTTTGGCAGTTTCCACAATAATATTAGTTATTATAACTGCTGGCTATGCAAAATCAACAAAAGAATTAGTTGACGAACAGGTAAAATTGAGAAAAATAGCCTCATTTGAAAAAGTTCTGGAAAATGTATATAGCCCATTAGATAATGCCTTAAATAAATTTAGATTAAGCAATGATTCATTACCAAGAGATAGAATTCCAGAAAACTATAACAGCGATTTAAATGCATTAAATGGCGACATTCTTAAAATTAGTGATAAATATTATCATTTAATCAAACAGGAGATAAAAAATCGATATAATGATTTATGGAAATCTTGGGATATATATAAACGAGACGCTACATTAGAGAATTATAATTTATTAAATTCTAGAATTAATTTGTTTAATGCTGAAATAACTAAACATTTCAACATTGAAAAAAAATCCCTTAATAACCTACAAAAATATCAAAATGATATCAATAGTGATAATGATAAAAAAATCAATTCTTTGGAAAAAGAAGCAAAATATAATTCTAAATTTATTTTTGTTTTGTGTTTAATAATATTAATTGTAACATTATTTATATTAATTAATGAAGATCAAATAGGCCCAACGTCTCAATATGATTGGATATATTTTGAAAAAAAAATCCCGATTAAAAATGAGAATTCTAATGAATCGTTAGGATCTTTAGATATAAACGGAGTCGTTCGCTCAAGAGGAATAATAAGCCCTGCGAAACCTACCGAATTCATGATATTTGAGATAGACTTTAGAAGTGTAAAAACAGAATTTTTACCCACTACTTTATGTGAAGGTTATATTTGCAAGAAAAATGTAACGGTAAGTGTTTGTTTGCAGAGTTATAATGCACGGGGATATAATAAATCTGAATTGGTTGAATATCCTTATTTGAGAAGGGAATTTCCTTGCATTGAGAATATAAAACTTTATAATCAAGGTGACGATGGCTTTGCTTATGTATCATATTCCAATAATAAATCATTGGATTTAAATAAAGAAATAGTTTTTATAACCAGCGGCCCACAAAGCTTGAGAATAGATAATTTTTTTGGTCACCCATATGATATAGAGAACGTATTTGAAGTGAACCCTTACCATTTTTATTCAGAATTGCAATTAAATAAATATGCGTTTTTACTTGCATTAATTGGATTAATTGTGGTGATAATTGATATAATTAAGTTCTTTGGATTTGGTAAATAATTAATTATATCTAGGTTCTTCGATTCCACCACTAATTGCATTATTGGAAAAATTGTCCCAGAATTGACTCCCCAAAACTTGGACCGGTAGTTAAGAAACATATACTACTTTTACAAGCCCTTCCCATACACAAAATAATCGCTCACAGTTCATTTATGGAAGCAATTATACGATGTATGAGCGAAAATATAGTATATTGCCTCAGGCTATTGTTTTCAGACAACGATCTCGTAAAAAGTGCATATAACTCTTATTTTATGCAGTTTACTTTATTTATTATTTTATAATGAAGGCGATCTAGGGAAGGTGGGATTTTAAAATGTTTTACTTATGAAAATTAGTTACATATTTAAAAATATACAAATAATACATATTTTATATTTAGAATGTCTGATTTTTATATGAAACGGAAAGACTCTTAAAAAAAAAGAAAAACCGATATTTCATTCTTTAAAGTATAACATTTTTTCAAATTTTAGATAAGCAGGATCTAACTTATTGTATAGATCTTGTTTTTCCTCGCTGTGTAATGCAACCGCATTCTCATGTAATGCAGTCAGAGCTTCCAGCTTTTCCTTTAAATATTCATTTTCGTAATGCAGTTGGGATACGTTTGCATTCTCCTGGGATGCATTTGCACTCACCTGGGAGTCAACTGTTTTCTCACGGGATAAACATGATTATTATAATGACGAAAAGTATGATTATCTTTAAATATAAATATGTTTAATTATTTAAAATGAACAAAAAAGATATAACTCAAATCAAGACACCTGAATGTAACTCCTGCAAACAAAGAACATCTTGTGATTTATATAGTTTGAGACCGAAATGTTATCAACATTATCAACCAAGATAAGACCGGATTGAAATAAGAATATTTTTTTGAAAAAATAATGCAAAACATTACAGGACATAAAACGTCCCAACTATCCTATATTTCCTGCTCAATCCTAAACAACTTACTATTGTATTTGAACCTTTAAATTGAAGGCTGTTTTTGTTATCAAAATAAAAATATTTAGTAGCAACACCCTATCACCAAAACTGCCACCATGATTTTTTTATGATCTCTTGAGGTGTCGGCATGAGTTGTTTTTGCATTGTCATGTTAATACTTTGTTCCTGGCTCACAAGCTGCATGGCACGATCTAACTTATTGCTCAGATCTTGTTTTTCCTCGCTGTGTGATGCAACCGCATTCTCATGTAATGCAGTCAGATCTTCCAGCTTTATCTTTAAATATTCATTTTCGTAATGCAGTTGAGATACATTTGCATTCTCCTGGGATGCATTTGTAC
>JBAQLI010000031.1:0-7465 GCA_049301735.1 Candidatus Methanoperedens sp. | reverse complement strand
AAAAATCAGATCAAGAAATGCTCAACACTACAAATAACTCAACAAATTAATTCCATTTTGTTGCTTGATTATATGAATTAAGGGTTTGTATTCTATCTGTGTAGTGTATATACACTACAGAATATTTAACCGTTTATTATTCATTTTAAGAAAATAATAAGGATGCTGCGAAACACATAAATTAAAATATTTAGTTATATATTTAAAAAGTAACAAGTCTATCTTGACGCTATGGGTATTTACGCATAAGCCAACCGATACCGCCACCGAGTGTTAGTCCGGCAATACCAGTCGTGGAGACAATACCTCCTGGAGTCGCCAGACCAAATGGTTGAGTCTCGTGATTGAAATCGCCCCAGAGTAAACCGGCCTGAGCTGTAGTAGTGCGCTTAATCGGGTCTACCCGCATCCCCTTCATCCGGGACAGATCAATGACAATACCATTATCGCACACAGCATTACCTGAAACGTTGTGACCACCCCCGCGCACAGCTATAAGAAGCTTTTTGGCACGGGCGAAATTGACGGCGCTGATGACATCAGCAACACCGGTGCAGCATGCAATGAGCGCAGGATGCTTATCAATCATCCCGTTCCATATCTTGCGGGCTTCTTCGTAACCCTCGTCGCCTGGGCGGATAAGCTGGCCGCGCAGACTGACTTTGAATTCTTCAATAGTCGCTTCATCAAGGACTGTACCCTCAGTGTTAATGACTCGTCGATCTACCATAATTTACCTCCCGAATTGCTGCATTGTTTTCCCCATGTTACATATTGAATATTGTTATATGCTAAGCAAAATGCTTGAACCCATAACGTTGTATACGGTTTAACCTTCATAAACGTTTTTGATGTTAAACAGCAATAAATTATTTATATGATGATAGCCACTAATATATTGGGGATAATCATGAGAGTTAGTGAAATAATAGAAGAATTCATTCCGTGTAAAGTATGTGGAAATAGTGATCTGGAAAATTTTTATTTCCATGTTTCAGTGGATAAGGGTCAGCCATATGTAAAATGTTGTGAATGCGAAGAGGAGTACTATTCCACAAACGCCAGGAAAATTTTAGAACGTGCCGAGGAATCAAGGAAGGCAAAAACGGAATCAAGAATAACCTTTAAGGAAAGAACTGGTATCAGTTTCAACGACCAACAGCCTGTACATCCTCTTGTCAAAGTATTGGCACAGATGTAGAAACGAAAAGTAACTACAACTCAAGGCCAGTTGAATGATTGGCGATGGTGCTAATTTTAACAGAAAGCACTGGTTTTATACTTGGGGAAAGGTTGAGGTTAAGGTTACTTGATGGAAATACTCTTCCTATGACGACGTTGGGAGCAGGGTTTTTCTGGAGTTCTTGAGCCAATACTCTCCTCTCCTCCATTATGTCTTTGTGCTGATAACAGGCATTAACATTTTTGCTTTATCGATCACAACATCAACAATAGAAGGCTTGGTCGATGAAAATGCCTGCTCAATAGCACTGTCAAGCTCTTCCGGACGCTCTACCCTGAAACCGTCTCCTCCACATGATATTGCAAAATCAGCAAAGTCAGGATTAATAAATTCAACTCCAAATGCCTTATATCCGTACATCTCCTGCTCTTTTATTATATTCTTTAATACGCCATCGTTGAATATTATCACTTTAACAGGCAATTTATTAAAAACCGCAGTCGTGAAATCCGCCATCAACATGGCAAATCCACCATCATCTGTAATGCAGATGACCTGCCTATCAGGATAAATAAGTTGGCCTGCCATGCTTGCTGGAAAAGCAAAAGCCATGCTTCCCATATTTGAGGAGAATAACGTTTGTTCACCATCACACAAATATCTTTTATAAAACCAGTAGGTATGATCTCCACTGTCCACAGTTATGAGAGCATCTTTCTTTGCGTGTTTTTTTATTGCCTGAATGACATAACCAGGAGAAACTGGCATTGAGGTATCCATGGCATCTTTTTTAATATCAGCCAACTGTTCCTCCTTTAGTTTTCCTATATGTTCAAAGTACTCTTCATTCGGGATTTTCCTGCTCACTTTTTTCTCAAGTTCTCCCAGAGCAAGCTTTGCATCCCCTTCCATACCCACTTTTACAGGGAAACTTTTACCAAGATGCACGCCGTTGATATCTATCTGGATCACCAACTGCAAGTGGATGTGTTTCAGGGATCACTCCTTTTGCGCGTGAGGTTGTGGCTATGGGGGAATTGATCTTTTCGGCTAATCTTATGGCCTCTTCCCTTGCACCCCTTGCTCCCCAACCAATAAAGAGAAGCGGTTTCTTGCTTTTGTTGATCATGGCAGATGCGGAATCGATGTCTGTGTCTGACGGAACAATACCCGTTTTAAAAATATGCTCATTCGGCAGCCATATCTTATCGCCTAATTTTTCAGAAAGAATATCCGTAGGCAGGCTTAACATCGCTGCGCCCCTGTGAGAATATGCATTCTTAAGTGCCATGATCGTTGCCCTGATCGCCTGTTTTGGCTTTGCTATAGTCTCATGATATACTGTAAAAGGAGCAAATATTTCGATCTCGTCTATTTCCTGGAGATGCTCACTTCCAAGCAGCACCTGTGATATCTGACCCACAAGTGCAAGTGCAGGAGCTCCATCTGATGTGGCATCCACAAGACCTGTGATCAGGTTTGTTGCCCCTGGACCTGCGATAGATAAACAAGCAGCCACTTCCCCGGTGAGCTTTCCATATGCTCCTGCCATAAAAGCCGCTGTCCCCTCATGTCTTGTGAGAATGAATCTAATATTTTTCTGCTTCCTGATAGATTCCACAAGTGGGAGATTCGAGTCTCCGGGAATACCAAAAACAAATTTTATGCCTGTAGCTGCAAGTTGTTCGATTATCTTGTCAGCTACTGTTGTTAAAACTTGCGCTTTTTCAACTTTATTCCCTTCTTTTTCTTCATCATAGATATAATTGGATATAGTACATCGGAATTTTGCCATTTGTTTCCCCTTTTCAAACATTGGGAATGAAAGATTATATACTTTATCTTGATATTCCTGCCAAGCGCCCTGAAATAACGGCAGGAACAGCCCCTATTGCCGTACAGGTTTCAAGTGATACACCTTTTGAGGTAATATCCAGATGATATTGCACTATTTCAAATAGATCAGACGGAAGTCCTTTATGCCCTAACCCAATAAGGAAAAGAAATGATCTTTTCCTGGTTATTTGTTCAACAAGTGCAGGGAGCCCTATCTCTTTTTTCTTCTCAGGGTGTGAAGTTGTTACAACAGGAGAGCCAAACTGCGGCTGAAACCCTTTTTCAGGCAGGTCAAATACGAAGAACCTGCCAGTTCCGAATAGATCTGCAAGATATTTTCCAGAACCGCCGATAGTTGTTTTGTCTTTTATGAAATTCACAAGTTCTTCTGCATTCATCTTGAAAGGGAAATCAAAAAGCGCTAGATTGAAACCGAAAGCATAAGCGATAGGTGCTGCCCTGGCAATGCTGCGGTAATGAGCTTCATGGATCTTTATTTTATCATAGGTATTCACAATTCCAAGAGTTAGCATACTTGATTATAATGTCAGGGAATATGATAAAATTGATGAACAAGCGAACAAGCAATGGAATTTAAAGTGCGGTTGTATTATTTTGATTAATAGGGTTCTGTTAAGTTGTCGGGTGGTAATAGTATAATATGAAGTAAATTATAAACGGTTGCCTTCTTAAAATGGCGATTTTCTTCTAAAACCCGCAGACTTAACAGAACCGAAAGAACAACATGTATATATACTAATTAGCTTAATGATTAAATAACACGACTAATTAGTATATTTTACTGTTTGAGAGTGGGCAATACGATACAATGAGAAATTCAATTTAGGAAATTGAATGCAGGCGAAGAAAACAAAAATGACTGACAAAGATAAGACAAAAGAACGACTTATAACTGAATTAGGAGAACTGCGCAAAAGAACTGCTGAACTGGAGAAATCAGAAACTCAGCGCAATCAGACGGAAGAAGCACTTCGCGAAGCTGAGGCGAGATATCGTGGTATTTTTGAAAATGCAGTTGAAGGCATCTTCCAGACCACGCCTGATGGCCATTTCCTGGCTATTAACCCTGCGCTAGCTCGCATGCTGGGCTATAGTTCACCCACGGAACTTATGGCTGAAGTAACTGATGCCCGACAATTCTTCATCGATCCAAGCCGCAGGCAGGAGTTTATTCGCCTAATACAGACGAATGGAATCGTGATTGACTTTAAAAATCAGGTTCGCCGAAAAGATGGCAGCACAATATGGGTTTCGGAAAATGTCCATCCTCTACGAGATTCCAGCGGCAGACCTGTAGGTTACGAGGGGATGGCAGTGGACATCACAGAGCGTAAGCGGACAGAGCGTGAGTTATTTGCAGAAAAGGAGAAACTTGAAAGCATTGTCAAGGGTATAGGAGCGGGTCTATCTCTCCTTGATTCTGAGGCGAGGCTCGTTTGGGCCAATAATATATGGCAGGGATGGTTCGGGTCAATCGAAGAGCTCAAGGGTAAATTGTGCCACGAACTCTATGATCTTATGGATCCTCAGAAGGAATGCTCTGCTCTTTGCACCCTGCGCAGCGGACAGATAGAGCGAGGTGAATCCTTTGCAGAGATCATCAATGGCGAGAAGAGGTATTTCCAGCTAACCACAGCGCCAGTAAAGGACGATAAGGGAAAGATAATCCAGATGGTTGAGCTTACACAGGACATTACTGAACGCAAACGGGGAGAAGAGGCTCTTCTGGAAAGCGAGAAACGATATCGCAGTCTATTTGAGGATTCTCCGAATTCCCTCTGGGAAGAAGATTTCTCGGATATCAAAAAGTACATTGACAGTTTACGTGCCACGGGAATCAAAGACTTTAGAACGTATTTTGGCAACCATCCTGAAGAGATTATCAACTGTGCAAGAATGGTGAAGGTAGTCGATATAAATAAGGCTACATTGGAGTTATACAAAGCCCAAAGTAAAGAAGAGCTTCTGGGCAATTTGAGAAAAGTTTTCAGTGATGGGTCGAATGAAGCATTTAGAGAAGAACTTATTGCCATTGCTGAAGGTAAGCCCAGGTTTGAAATTGAAGCCATCAATCAAACTTTGACTGGCGAGAAAAAGAATATTTCCTTAAGGTGGTCTATGGCTCCAGAGCATGAGGCAAGATGGTCTAAGGTGCTGGTCTCAGTCATAGACTTAACCGAACGCAAACGGGCAGAGGAGGCGCTGCGTGAGTCAGAGATAAGATTCCGTTCGGTAGCTCAATCGGCAATCGATGCAATTATTTCCGCAGATAGTGATGATAATATTATTTCATGGAATAAAGGTGCACAAACCATCTTTGGCTATACGGAAGAAGAAGTTCTTGGTAAATCACTTACCATAATAATACCTGAAAGATACAGGGATGCCCACAAAAAGGGACTGGAAAGAGTTAATTCCACTGGTGAAATGCGAATTATTGGAAAAACGGTTGAATTAATTGGAATGAGAAAAGACGGCGGTGAATTTCCTTTGGAGCTTTCCCTATCTACCTGGAAAATTGGAATAAGAAGACTTTATAGCGGCATCATCAGAGATGTTACAGAGCGCAAACAAGCAGAGGAAAAATTGAAACAAACATTAGCTGAGTTGGAACGCTCCAATAAAGATCTGGAGCAGTTTGCCTATGCTGCCTCCCATGACCTTCAGGAACCGCTGCGCACTGTTTCAAATTTCAGCCAGCTCCTGGCAAGGCGCTATAAGGGTGAATTAGATGCGAAAGCTGATCAGTTCATAGGCTTCATAGTGGATGGATCCTCACGGATGCAGGAAATGATCGATGACTTGCTTGCATACTCGCGAGTCAGTACACGTGCTAAACCATTCGAGCCGACCAATTGCGAAACTGTATTTGATCAGGCATTGGCTAATGTGAAGATGGCTATTGAGGAAAGTGACTCTTTAGTGACTCACGATCCTCTGCCCACTGTAATGGCTGATGCTTCACAGATAGTCCAGTTATTTCAAAACCTTCTCAGTAATGCCATCAAATTCAGAAAAGAAAAACCACTTATTATGGTATCGGCTGTTCAAAAAGGAAATGAATGGCTTTTTTCGGTAGAAGACAACGGGATAGGTATAGCTCCGGAATTCATGGAACATATCTTCAAAATGTTCCAGCGCGAACACGCAAGTGCCGAGTATCCGGGCACAGGCGTTGGTCTTGTGATTTGTAAGAAGATTGTGGAACGTCATGGCGGCAGGATATGGGTTGAGTCACAGGCAGGCAAAGGTTCGACTTTCTATTTCACAATACCTGTCAGGAAAGGTGAAAGAGAACGAACATGAAGGAACACAGCGAAGCTGCAGAGCCTGTGATCTTTCGCCAGTACGGCGACCCCGGTATATCATCTGAAAAACCGCCTAATCGCTTTATTAATGGGGATATTTACATCCGCACTGCACTGGTATGCAGCGCGATCACATTAATCCTCGGTACCCTGGTAATGACAGGTTGGGTGACAGGCCTGTATAATCTTGCCAGCTTTGGCTTAAGTTCCATCCCAATGGCTCCCGGCACATCACTGGCATTTATCCTTCTGGGAGGCACATGGTTCTTTTATCTTCGCGCACCCTCACGTAGGTTGACCAGGATTAGCGTTCTGGCTTCTGTACTTTTTGTTTTGCTTTTAGCCCTCCTGAACCTCATCCAGTTTTATACAGGTGTTAATACAGGTATTGAAGAGTTTTTGGTTCAAAGAGTTCTGGCTCTCAGATCTGATATATACGGCGCCGGCCCCATGTCTCCACTTACTGCTTTCAACTTTGTTTTCGCTTGCACTGCAATGCTTTTGTTACTTACTACCGTACGACGCATGGGCGGGTTATCAGGCGGCTTTGCCTCTGTTGTAACCTCAGTGAATCTGGTAGTTCTGCTGGGGTATTTGTATGGTACGCCAATACTTTTTGGCGGGGAGACAAGACCAGTGGCGCTCCATACGGGAATAACGTTTTTGTTTCTGAGCATGGGACTTATCGCCACCATAGGTCCAGACCACTTTCCCCTGAGATTGCTGGTTGGGCCAAAAGTGCGTGCGCTTTTACTTCGCTCTTTTCTTCTGGTGACATTTGTCTTTGCTTTGACTCATGCTATTATTGAAAAACTGTTCTCACAGCTAATTATAAACGCGGCACTGAGAACAGCGCTGGCTCTATTAATTTCTACAGTAGCTACCATCGCCGTTATTTTTCGGCTATCGCGAACCATTGGCGGCACGATAGAGCACGAAGAAACCGGACGCAAGAGAGCTGATGAGGCACTGGGCAAGGCATATGATGAGTTAGAGATGCGGATTCAGGAACGTACGGCAGAGTTGGCAAAGACTAACGAGACCTTGCAGGCTGAAATCAGAGAGCGTAAGCGGGCGGAGGAAGAAATAGAAAAAGAGAGGGATAAAGCACAAAAAT
>JBAQLI010000030.1:0-3831 GCA_049301735.1 Candidatus Methanoperedens sp. | reverse complement strand
AAATAATAGGTATGTATAGCGCTGATTTCAGCCCGAATTCATGGATAGAACTTCATGACCTGGGTTATGACAGCAAAAATGATGCATCTATAAAAGCAAAGATTCAACCTGAAATGAAAAATATTGTAATAACAAGACCACTCATTTACGGGCATAGCCAGAATGTGGATAATGTTGCAAAATTGATGAATGACCCGAATAGTATGAACACTTCGTATTCTATGTATAAACCTCTGCTCGATGCAGTTGATTACCAGAATTCAGCCTATGCGCTTGTTATTATGGAAATGACAAAGTTCTCGGATATGAATTACATGAGTTTAACCCCTGCCGGAGGTAAAGTAGAACTCGTCAAGGCATTCAGCATAACGGATGCTAAATCCATTCCAGCAGGTCTTGCCAAATATAATCCCGAAACAAAAGGAAATATTCTCGTGATCAAAATGACGGGTGACCTTGCGACCATACAGGCCGAAAACGATAATATCGATGCGGTAGCTAAGACATAAAATGTCTGCAGCTCCCCCTATATTACTGGTATTCCTCGCTGGAATGGCAACAGTTGCAACGCCATGCGTTCTTCCAATCCTTCCTGCGGTCTTATCGGGTTCTGTAGGGAGCAGGCTTCGCCCTCTTGCGATTGTCACCGGAATGACATTGAGCTTCACCCTGATGGGGCTTCTTGTTTTTACAGTCGCATCATTTATTTTTTTTACAGATTACCTGCGCTGGTTCTCGATATTTGTAATTATCGGAATGGGTGCGGTGCTGTTTGACGATGATATAAATGAAGTTTATGTGAAGATTTCAAGTTCGATCTTGAATTATTTCCGTGAGCATGTGACTTTTATTGGAAAAATTACCTCAAAAGCCAATCCCGAAGGACTTCCGGGCGGTCTATTCCTGGGAATGTCGCTTGGAATACTGTGGATACCATGCGTGGGTCCGATATTGGGTTCAGTGTTCTCTGTGGTAGCTGAAAGTTCAGCAGGTTCGGGAAATATTTCTTATGGCATGATTCTTCTGCTTGCTTATTCCCTGGGTGTTGGCATTCCTATGCTTGTTATAGCATATTCTGGAAAAAGTGTGTCAGGCCGTGTAAAATGGTTTTCAAAGAGAAGCCATTTCTTTAAGAAACTCTCTGGATTGATCCTGATCCTTGTGGGATTGATGATGCTCTTTGGCATAGATAAATATCTAAAGATACTGTTCCTTCCTTATTCAGTCAATATCGATAATGAAATTTCAAGGCTTTATGGACTATATTTTGGTTAGTTATGGTAAGTAAAAAAGAGACTGGAAAAAACGAAAATAAAGAGAATCATGAAAGCAGAGATAAATATGACCTGCTTGATGTTTATTTTTTCAAGGATCTGGTTAAGAACAAGTTTTTTAAACCAGTTATCAACTTTTTTTTATTTATTTTCCTGCTTATAATAATTTATTTTGGTCTTTCCAGTGAACCCGACCTGAGATTCCACGGAGGGATACCATTCGCCACGACAATGATCTGGGATCTGTGGCATCCACTGCTTGCTTTTACCATAATAATCGTGGGGAGGCTGTGGTGCTTTGCATGTCCTATCGGGGCTATCGGTGAATGGACGCAGTCTGTTTTCAGCCTTAATAGGAAATATCCTGAAAAATACCGCAATCTCTGGATAGCAGTAATACTTTTCCTTATAATTTTCGCAGGCGAGCGCCACCTGTTCCAGTTCACGAGAAATCCACCCAATACCGCATATCTTCTTCTGTTCTTTACAGGGCTTGCTGTTGTAATGGGGGCAGTATATGAAAAACGAAGTTTCTGCCGCTATATCTGCCCGATCGGGCTTGTGCTGGGTTTATTCTCAATGCTCTCAGGCATAGAACTTCGATGCAAGTCAAAGAAAACATGCCAGGATCATAATATAAAGGAATGCATAATGGGGACAGAAGCTGGAAAAGCCTGCCCTGTAGCTGAATTCCCCCAGACGATGGAGAGGAATAACCATTGTATCATGTGTATGGAATGCGTGAAATCGTGTTCAAAGGGCAATATCCGTATAAGCCCCAGAATTCCGGGAGCGGATATAATTCATTCAAGGAAAAAGCATCTTGACGAAGCTTATCTTATCCACGGGATAATCATTATATTTTTATTCGTTATGGGTATGGAGCGATTGGAATTCAGGAATGTGATAATTAATTTTGTCAAATCGACTCTTCCTGTTGATTCAGTCACTTTCCTTGACCTGTACTGGAGAAATATGTGGGCTGTCATTATTTTCATCCTGATAACACTTGGCGCCTCAGGATTGATGTATCTTTCCACTAAGGCTACTTTCGGAAAAAACGCAAAGCAAAAGTTTATTGAATTATCCTATGCCTTCATCCCTTTGGGCTTGTCCGTCTATCTGGCTGAAAACACTTTTCGTCTGTTGAAAGGATTGTTTTTTGTAGCCGCCAGCATTGGAAGCTTCTTCGGGAGAATATGGGAATTTTCACCGGATTTTGATACGATTAACCGGTTGCAGATATTCCTGCTGGTCTCAGGCTTTATCTTTTCCTTATGGGCAGGGTATCTCATCAGCAAACGGGATTCACAGGATGAAAATGAATTGCAGCAAAGTATGATTGCATTCGGATTTACTGCTATCGTTTATTTGATAATCGGGGTTGAGATTTTAACTTTACCAATAATATGAATAATAAAAAATATGAACAAAAAAATACGAAATAAAAACATATATACTTATATTCGATTCAAAACATTAGGAAAGAACATATGAAAACCAAAAAACTAGTGTCAATAATTGTATTGGTATTAATTTTATTATTTGCATATTTCAGTTATACTACAGCACTTAAAAATTTTACTTTGAGCGATAAGAACGCCAGTTACCTGGGAGGAATAAAATTCCATCGTGCAGCATCAGGGCTTGAGGAGAGTTTCCAGATAGCACAGCAGGAAAATAAACCCGTAATGATGTATTTCTGGGCTATATGGTGCCAGTATTGCGCGAAATTTCAGACAGATACTCTGGGGAATCCCCAGGTCAAAAAGATCCTTGAGGAAGATTATCTTCTTGTAGCAATGGACCTTGATATAGACCGGGAAGTCGCCCAGAAATATGCAGTGAGTTATCCTCCATATCTAGTTTTCATGGACCCGAAAGGCAATATCCTGGAGAGAGTACCAGGGGCGGTTGATGCGGATTATCTACTTCCCATTGTTACAAAAGTAAGAAACGAAGTCAGGAGAAAATAACATGATGACATTAGGTGACACATTACTTTATGCAAGTCTTGCGGTTAGTGTTATTGCACTTGTTGGATTGCTGTTGAAAGATTTAAAAAATATCGAATTATTGAATAAGTTTGTCACGCCCGCAATAATATTGGTGGCAGGGATTTTAACATTTTCCTATCTTCTCCTTACGTATTATTTCGTAAATAGCAACTTTGCATACGATTATGTCTGGCAATATTCAAGCCGCGACCTTCCCCTTGTTTATAAATTATCGGGAACATGGGCTGGGCAGCCCGGTACATACCTCCTCTGGGTGTGGGTAGTATTCCTGTCAGCGGCATGGCTTGCATGGAGTACGAAGCATAATTCTGCGCTTGCAAGAAGAACCCAGATAATAACACTTATCACAGGCATATACCTGATAATTCTTACACTGATACAGTCGCCATTCAAGTTAATAATCGACAGACCCGAAGTTGTTAAATTGATAGCAGAGGGGACCCTGACACCTGATTTTGTTCCCGAAGTTGGCAATGGCCTGAACGCTCTTCTTGTCAATTTCTGGATGATCGTGCATCCGCCTTTTATGTTCATTGGCT
>JBAQLI010000029.1:0-3003 GCA_049301735.1 Candidatus Methanoperedens sp. | reverse complement strand
AATCAAGTCGATCCAATGATTCAACTCCTCTGGGCAACAATGGGTTACAGACCGACAATATTGTTAGCTGATGCTGGATATTTTTCATATGATAATATTGATTTACTGAACCAAATAGGGACAGAGTCATATATTCCAGATAATTTTTTCAAGGTAGAAGAACGAGGAAAAAGTAAGTATTTCCTGAAATCCATGTTCAGATTTGATAAAGTAAATGATTGTTATTATTGCCCTGCTGGCATTACTATGCCCTTTAAATGGATTCAAAAAAGAGATGAAGAACCAGATTTGAAGCAATATATTGGCAACCATTGTTCCATTTGCGTATTCAAAAATGCATGTACCAAAGCCAAAAAAAGAATTATTTCAAGAGATCCACGAGAACATTTAATGGAAGATATGAGGAAAAAACTGAGAACGGAAAAAGGAAAGGAATTATATCAGGAACGTATGTCAACGGTTGAACCTGTTTTTGGCCAGATGAAACAAAATAGGGGATTTACAGAGTTTCTTTTGAGAGGAAAAGATAAAGCAAAAGTGGAATTTCTTATTATGTGCATTGTTCATAACATTGAAAAAATAGCTGGGTTCCTGAAAAGAAAGGCTAAATATGTGAAGGAAGTATTTCGAAAGGGAATTTCAGAGTGTCATATTGAAAATATTGGTGAAATTGTGGTAAATTGTGCTGATAAAATATCATTTTTGAGTGGAAATGAAGGTGGGATTGATTTGTTCAACTCGAATTGAAAATAAAGTCATTTTGGGACAGCCTGTTATAATGGATTTAAGTTTTGTTTTCTGTAAAATCTTTTTGTCAAGACGGTATCTTTTATCTTTCCGGTTGTAGATGCGAACATAAGTTTTTCATGGGAAATACTCTCGATTATGAAAGATGGAACGATAAGGAAAAAGATCGAAAATGGCTTGAAACCTATGGAAAAGGTTACAGCAGGCTGGAAAAATTGATGGTTGACAAAGATGAGAAAAAGCAATTCATGTTTGACATCCTGATGGCAAATCCACCTTTTGCCGGAGACATCAAGGAACCCCGCATTATTCATAAATATGAACTCGGTTTTAATGCAGATGGCAAGGCACAAAGTAGTGTCGGTCGGGACATTCTCTTTATCGAACGAAATCTTGATTTTATAAAACCCGGCGGGCGCATGGCAATTGTCTTACCTCAAGGTCGCTTTAACAATACATCTGATAAGCGCATTCGTGAATTTATCGCTGAACATGGCCGTATTCTGGCAGTCGTTGGCCTGCATCAAAATACATTCAAGCCCCATACCGGAACTAAGACAAGCGTTTTATTTTTACAGAAATGGGATGGAAAACTTTGTCCAAAGAAAGAAGATTACCCTATATTCTTTGCTGTATCCGAAAAAGGAGGTAAGGATAATTCTGGTGATTATATCTTTGTGAAAAATGGTGACGGCCAATGTAAGTTGGACAAATATGGACACTTAATTATTGATCATGACCTGCACAATCATAGTGGGGAATTGCCGGATGGGATTGCTGAGGCGTTTATTGAGTTTGCCAAGGAAGAAAAACTCTCTTTTTCGCAGGAGAAATGAAGGATGCAATATTCGATTGTGAATTTCAGTAAAGTTGATTTAGGAAACCGAATTGATGCGGAATATTTTAGGCCTAAATATTTAAAAGAGGATTTGCTTCTTGCAAAGTATAGCCAACTTAATATTGGTGATTTTGCATTTGTGACAGATGGGCAACATGGTTATCATGAAGTTGATAATAATTCATCAATTTCACACTTAACTGCAAAAAATGCAAAAAATTGGTTCGCGGATTTAGAAGGTGCAGATAGGATAGCAAAGTGGGTAGATGATAAAAACAAACGCTCATCATTGGCTGAGGGCGATTTAATACTTTCAACAAGAGGAACTGTCGGGTTCTGTGCTTTAGTAAAGCGGGAAGTTCTCCCAGCGAATATAGACCAAGATGTTGCCAGAATCCTGATAGATAAGGAAGTGATGATTCCTGAATATGTGCTTTCATACTTGAACTGTAAATTTGGGCGAGATTGGCTTAAAAGAAATATTTCTGGGATGGTTCAGCAAGGTCTGCCTTTACAAAAAGTTAGACAGTTGCCTGTTCCTGCACTTAATATCAAATTTCAAGAAAATATAAAATATACAATAAATGTTGCTTACAATAAGAAAAACGAAGCAAGCTTGAAATATCACAAAGCTCAAACCCTGCTCCTCTCAGAACTCGGCCTTTTAAACTGGAAACCCAAACACCATCTGAGCTTTGTTAAAAATTACTCAGATACTCAACAATCCGGACGCATTGACGCTGAATATTTCCAGCCCAAGTATGATGAGATTATGGAAGCTATAAAAAACTATGCGGATGGATGGGATACGCTGGGAAATCAATTTAATCAGAACAAAAATCGATTCAATATAGAGATAAAGAATATTACTATTTAGAAATAGGAAGCGTAAATATAGCTTCGGGTGAAATTGAACCCCAAAAAGTCTTTGGGAAAGAGCTCCCATCCAACGCAACAATTAAATTATCCAAAGATAATCTTGTAATTTCTAAAGTGCGGACTTATAGGGGAGCAGTGGCTATTATTGAACGAGATGATCTAGTTGGTAGTGGTGCGTTTACGGTGTTAATGGAAGCGGGCAAAATAAATAAGGAAACACTGTTTGTCTTGATGAAATCATTACCATATTTGGAGTTTAGTCTGAAATTCAATAAAGGGACTTCGTACCCTGTGCTCGATGATGGTGATATTTTGAATTATCCTATACCTTTAATAAAAGATCCGATTCAAGAACAAATACAGCAAAAAATTGTATCCTCTTCAAATTAAATGGTAAATAAAAAAATATATTCGCTCATCTAAAGCAAATCGTTGCTACGTAAGTTATTAGAACCAGATTCAATAAATATATAACATATATGATTAAAGGGGAGTTAGCAATATCAGATTTTATGCCTTCTGAGGAGAAATGTTTTGAA
>JBAQLI010000028.1:0-9453 GCA_049301735.1 Candidatus Methanoperedens sp. | reverse complement strand
CCATTGTTCTTAAAATTTCCAATCTGTTCTTTCTTTTTACAGTCTACCGAGATGATGGGATTGCCCGCCTTCTCAAACAGTTCGCATTGCGTGTTAATATGCTGAAACTGCACATCCCGATCAGGATGTGATACCCCTTCAATGTTTTTCTTATTCGCTTTTAATGAATACTGTAAAGAACAAAGCACATCATACAACGCTGTCTTTTGTATGCTGTGTCCCATCCGCTCGAGTCCCTCTCGTAAATGTGCAACTGATTTTGTCGTGTATTTCACAAAGGTCATTGGATCACCTTTGGTTGCAATGAGTGTATCTAAATCAGAAAGGAGGCTTTGATCAGTATCAGTAATCTTTTTTCTGCCGCCCCCCTGTGCTCGTATCCGCTCGCCTGGAACGTATACATTCCCGCTCTCAACTTCCCGTATGCCTCGCTTAATCGTATTTTTTGAAACCCTTGCCCGCTTTGCAACTGCTGTGATATTCCCTTTTCGTTTTACCTCTAATGCAAGGTATTGTCTCCATTGTTTTTCATTCAATGATTGTTTCATCTGATGATATTGGCTCCGTAAACTGACTTTTAGCATACTATATCAGCATGAACTATTAATTTATAGATGTCAACTTATTAACGGGAGTTGCCTTAGGTTGCATCTAACAAAAAGTGAATGAGCCTAAGGCACAGGCACATACATTCTATATTTTTTTTTATGAGCATGAATGAATTTATATACATGTAGTGCATCTCAATTACTAATGAGGGGTGGCGAACCGTGAAAAATGGGTGATTATACACTTGGTATCAAATAACTTGAGGTGAAATATGTCAAGAAAGAACAGAATATAGAATCAAATGCGTGGCATTTGGTGGCGCCAAAGTTTAGCCATTCAATTTATATTGTAAGTGCAAAACTGCATTCTGAAAGAAAGGTGATCGGGGTGATAGGGTAATGGTCGATTTAGAATTCTCTAATCATGAGAAGGAAGTTCATATAGGGCGTGAGGGAATTATTGCGATACTCCCAGCATATAACGAGGAAATCTCTATTGGCAGCATGGTACTTCATGCAAGAGAACATGCTGAAAGGGTGATAGTTGTCGATGATGGAAGCTCTGACCGCACGGCTGAAATTGCCCGGTTCGCTGGTGCAGAAGTAATTTGTCATCCAAAGAACATGGGAAAAAGTGCGGCCCTTAAGACCGGTTTTGATCTTGCGGGACAGAACAGCGCAAAGGTCATTGTAACAATGGATACTGACGGCCAGCACGATCCTGAAGAAATACCAAAACTTGTAGCCCCAATACTTCAAGGTGAAGCTGATATGGTGAATGGCAGCAGGTATATGAACGGAAAAGACAGGAATACGCCATTTTACCGACGTATAGGCCAGAATATATTGGATAAGGCTACTAACTTAAATTGTGGATTTCATATCACAGATACCCAAAGCGGTTTTCGGGCTTTTAACAAAAATAAGCTAAATGTGTTCGGATTCAAATCAAATGGTCTTGCAATCGAGAGCGAGATGCTCATGGACGCATCCAATGCCGGATTGAAAATAAAAGAGGTGGAAATTGGAGTAAGGTATGATGTCGATTGCTCAAGTGAAAATCCAGTTAGCCACGGGATAAAAGTTCTGGTAAAAGTCCTTGGAAATTTGAAATTGAATAGACCGCTTTATTATTTCACTGTACCAGGAATTGTGTTATCAGTAATTGGATTGATAATGGGATTAGTTTTTCTCCAGGATTTCTACCATGGACAAAATTTGAGGTTCGGCCCAATCCTATTAATGATAATTATAACACTTGTAGGATTATTTTTATCTTTTACGGGAATCATATCACATTCTATGGCGAGATTATTTAAGATTGTTTAACAAACAAAAAAAGTAATAGATCTCATTTTCTTTCTCTCGAATAACAAATTTTCCTATATTAGAAATACTTTAAATGTTAATCTGAATTTATCTTGAATAAGTTGCCACAATTCAGGATTGTCCGATCCATAATTAACTGTCCATATGCCAATCCCTGCAATTTTTTCTGAATTAACTAAATCATATTTTATTCCAAGAGATTTCACATCATCATAATGGATTTGATACCATTGAGATTTATTGTCTTTGCGGGTATACCATGGAGTTTGCCATACTGAATCCCACTTTTTTGTATATTCATTAACTTCCTTAACATAATATTCATATGAAACATATTTGACGTCACCGTTTACTTGAGATAATCTGGCATCACTCACCGTTGTAAATTCATATCCATACCATGGAACGCCTAGAATAAGTTTATTTCTTTTAACAAATAGTGTATAATGTTGAATGCTATCATATATACCACCACCGTTATCTAATCTTATAGGAGTATTAGGACCGGCTTTCGACGACCAAGGCCCGTACTGGTCATAACCCATTATCATTATATAATCTACTTTATCTTGTAACACGGCCAGATCAAAAACTTGATCCGTATCATTATAGTATAATCCTATGTCGATACTTATGCGATATTTGTCATTAACTGCTCGGAATTTATCGCTGATAGCAGTGACAAAATCTGTCATTAATTCTTTATTTGGTTGACCATTTATTGAATTCGTTATGTTTGGATTTTCCAGATCAATATCAATTCCATCAAATTCATATTTTTTTACTTCATTAACAAGGTTATTAATTGCTATGGTTCTTACTTTTTGGTTCTCAAGGAAAGTGTCTATAGATAAATCATCTTCGCCCTGAAACATAAGAACAACTTTACTTTTTCTGTTGTGAGCATATGTTATCAAAGGAGCCGGATTATAATTTTTGCTCGGAGTTAACGATCCATCAGCATTTATTTTAACTTTAGCATATACAATAGTTTTCAATAAATCATATCTTAATTTTGTATACTCATCCGTGTCGGTACTTATATAAAATGCCTGGATCTCCTTTCCGATAGGCATATATATCATATTGCCTAGAAAATATATCACTATGAATAAAATAAACATGAACGCTGCATTCATTTTATTTATGTCATACCCATAATTCTTCATATTTTTTATTAGATTTATTAAATATACTTATCAAGTACCTATATTATATGAAGTATTTGATTTCAAACCATATTCTTTGCCCTGTTTCAAGCAGCTTCATACCCAACACAGCATCTAATTCGGGTCAGATTTAAATAGGGTTATAACCTAAATCATGTGGGGGAAATCCTGAGATGAATAAGAGAAAATTAATAAGGAATTGGCATCGAAAAGAAATAATATATATAGCAATGTCTATTTTAATGACTTCAATTTTGAATTCAGTCGTGCTCGATTATGGAACTGCAATACCATCACCGGTAGCAGCAACTTCAATCTCAACAAATGTAACGACTGAAGAATTTCTTGCAAAGATTCAACCGTATTTGATTCCAGAAAATAGGGTAAATCCCAATACACCGCTTTGTAAATCATTTGGCGGTCCTTGCGATATATATGTATATAGACTTCCTAACACCAACCCAAGCGTGCTCGTATTTCAATCAAGCGGTGCAGTAGATTGTGATGGCCAGAGAACAAATGAATGCAATGAAATTACAGATGATCAATATCAAGGTCAAACTTCATTTAAACAATCCAATGGTCAACCTTTGATTGCTTCAGTACTACCATATTATGTACTTCCGGATCACGGCAATTACTTTAATTATGCCAATTTCAATATCCAAGGGGGACAACTTGGATTGATAATGTATGGTCGTGAAATGAACTATGGAGTGTTCGGTGATGAAAACGCAGATACCCACAAATCAGGGGAAGTTAGTTATGCAATGGCAAAGTCATTAGGTTTTAACCCTGATCCGACTAACGGCGGAGTTCCTTTTGGAGTATGGTTCATAATATTTACCGGATCCGGAAATGTAGTTTCTCCAATAGAAGATCATTCTAAAGCCGTAACTATGGGAAGTGCGGCTATGAATATATTATTGAATCAGTTGGGAATTCCAACACCTCCACGAGGATATGTCAATGGGACTGTTAGGGATAGCTTGGGTATTATATCAGGGGTTACTGTTACTACCAGTACATGCGTTTCAACGATAACCGACGCAAATGGATTTTATTCATCGAGTCTTGTGAATGGTACTTATCAATTAAATGCTAGTAAGGAGCCAGTATACTATCTTAATGGCAGTGTAAGTGTAACAGTTACAGCTTTCAATACGATAACTAGGGATATAATCCTTAATAAGAAGCCAGTAGGAGCAATTAGAGGCATTGTTTCGAATATTTAGTATTTTCGTAAACGATTATACGGAAGTTTTGCTTCGATTTTTATTTATTTAATAGAAAATTTCTTAGAAACCACTGAATATTGATCAATTACCCAAAATACGATTGTATAGTTGGCAGAAAATGATAATAAACGATTTAAGACCAGAATAAACTGTTAATCGTAATTCTGATTAATAAAAACTAAAAAAAACTATCGGTACGTCTTTAATCTATTACAGAATAACAGATTTACGTATATGGTCATAATGTTCATAATAATGGTCATATAACTTTAAAATTGGTGATACAATGAAAAAAAAAATGACAAACTGCCGTAGCGAAATAGTGAAATCCATATATGTAACAGCGTATATTTTAATGACTGCAATTTTAATATTTGCAGCAATAAATATTGTAACTGCAACATCATCAGCAGCAGCAACTTCAACATCAACAATAACGACTGAAGAATTTCTTGCAAAGATTCAACCATATTTAATTCCAGAAAATAGAGTAAATCCCAATACACCTCTATGTAAATCATTTGGTGGCGCATGCGACATATACGTTTATAAAATTCCCGGTACAAACCCGGCAGCATTGGTAGTTACTGCAAGTGCTGCGGTGGATTGTGATGGCATAAGGACAACAACCTGCAATGAAAATACGGATGACGGGTATCAATACGGTACATCATTTGAAACTTCAACAGGTCAGCCCCTTGATGCTTCTACCCTTCCTTGGTATGTTTTACCCGATCATGGTAATTACTTTAATTATGCCAATAATGGGATTCGAGGCGGTCAGTTAGGGCTGGTAATGTATGGGGATAAACAAAATTACGGGATATTCGGGGATGAGAATGCAAATACCCGTAAAATCGGTGAGGTTAGCTATGCAATGGCAAAATCACTTGGCATTAATCCCGATCCTTCAAATGGCGGCGCAGCATCAGGAGTATGGTACATAATATTTACTGGTTCTGGAAATGTAGTTTCTCCAATAGAAGACCATTCTAAAGCTGTAACTATGGGAAATACAGCTATGAATACATTATTGAATCAGTTGGGAAATTCAACGCCTACTGCTACACCCTCGCCAACACCTACCGTGACCTCAACTCCAGCGCCTACTGCCACACCTTCACCAACACCTACGGTGACCTCAACTCCAGCGCCTACTGCTACACCTTCACTAACACCTTCGGTGGCCTCAACTCCAGCACCGACTGCTACAACCACGCCAACACCTGCACCGGGTGATACTATAAGAGTATATCGCCATGCCAGTGGTAAAATAGAAGTTCTAAATATAGAAACACAGTATCTACCTTATGTCGTGGCTGCAGAAAACCGTAATGCACCATTTGAGTCTATGAAAGCTCAGGCTGTTGCAGCAAGAGCATTTGCGTATTATAGAAAAGAACATCCCAGAAGTGCGAGTTATGATATTTATGATGATACAAGGGACCAAGTTTATAGAACTGACATAACCCTCAAGGATAATCATACAAAATCAGTTTCTAATACAAACGGGATTGTTGCTAGATGGAGCAACATTTTGTTTCATACATTCTATGTTAGCGGCTCAGATTCTTATGCCCAATATGTAACCTATAACGAAGGAAAAAGTGGAAATAATATAACCCAAACTACTCTTGGATGGGTATCAAATCCACCTTCGTTAAATCCATATAATAGAGGTGCAATGGGACAAATTCAGGCAAATGCATTAGCGTCAAATAATGGATATACATACGATAGAATTTTGAGATATTTCTATGGAACAGATATTATTATAGAACTATACCAGTTGAGAACTCCAGCGCCTACTGCTACACCTTCACCAACACCTGCGGTGACCTCAACTCCAGCGCCTACTGCTACACCTTCACCCACACCTACAGTGACCTCAACTCCAGCGCCTACTGCTACACCTTCACCAACACTTGCACCGGGTGATACTATAAGAGTATATCGCCATGCCAGTGGTAAAATAGAAGTTCTAAATATGGAAACACAGTATCTACCATATGTTGTGGCTGCAGAAAATGGTAATGCACCATTTGAATCTATGAAAGCTCAGGCTGTCGCAGCAAGAACATTTGCGTATTATAGGAAAGGACATCCCAGAAGTGCGAGTTATGATATTTATGATGACAGCAGGGACCAAAATTATAGAACAGACATAACCCTGAAGGATAATCATAGAAAATCAGTTTCAGATACAAACGGGTTTGTTGCCAGATGGAACAGCATTTTGTTTGTTACATTCTATGTTAGCGGCTCAGATTCTTATGCCAAATATGTAACCTATAACGAAGGAAAAAGTGGAAATAATATAACACAAACTACTCTTGGATGGGTAACAAATCCACCTTCGTTAAATCCATATAATAGAGGTGCAATGGGACAAATTCAGGCAAATGCATTAGCATCAAACAAGGGATATACATACGATAGAATTTTGAGATATTTCTATGGAGCAGATATTATTATAAAATCAAAATAATCAATAAAAAATGTTTTCTATGAAATATGCGATGAAGGCAAACCCTTAATGTATATTGCCCGAGCTATTTTTTTATGACTGGTAGGATCTGATATCAATCAATTAATCACCAATCCTAAATGTGTATAAAATCTTTTTTGATATCTTTAAATATTTTTATTGTAAATTCTACAGGATTTTTAATTCTATTAATAACAATACTTGCTCCAATTATATTAGCAATCAAATACGCCAAAGCTGCCCCTTCAATATTCATCATTTTCACTAAAGGTATTGATAGAATAATGGTTATTGCAGTCACAATAAAATTCATCTTTATCATACTTAAAACTCTATTTTGAGCATTTCTTACAGTAATAAATATATTAACAATAGATAAAGGTATACTCGCAAAAGAAAAGATAATCATAGTTGTAGTCGCATTTACAGCATAATCTGGATTGAAAATATTTAAAATGAATTTTCCAAACACTATAAACAAGAATAGCCCAGGAATTAAAATAATCAAATTAAATTTTATAGATTTATTCATATTACTCCATAATTGATTCTTATCAGATGATTCTACAAGTAGAGAGTTCGATACTGAAAGAAAAACTCCATATAATAATCCTGAAACCATCATAGCTATGTAAAAATAACCAACATATTTAGCAGATAGCATATTTAATATTATGATCGGAAGAATTAATCTTGGTAAGTTATAAAAAACATCTGCAACATAATTTGCAGCAGAAAATCTTGCCATATTCTTAATTACCGGATCTAGTCTTAATCTAGGAGTATATTTCCATACTTTGAATAATAAAATATATCCTATTATTATTGATAAAAATAGGCCTATACCCATAGATAGAAGAATCCCAATTGCTCCCAGATTCATAAAAAAGATTAAGGGAAACATTTTGATAAAATGGTATGTTGTTTCTTTAATCATTTGAAATGAAGATCTTCTGCCTGCGGTAAATACTGAACCTATAAGGGTGGAATTAGAAATAGCTATCGTAACTATAATAAAAATCAAAATATTTTCTAGATTATTTAAAGTAAATACTAATTCTGGAGACCATATTCTAAGCCCTGATAAGAATATTAGAGAGAATATTATTGACGATATAATATTCATAGTAAAACATGAATTGATTATACTATCTGCACTCCTCTCTCTAGGTAAATAATATATCAATGCCCTATTAAGCCCTATGGATCCTATCATTGAAACCAATGATATTGCTGAAAAGATCGCTGATGTTATACCTATATCTTTTGGCGTATAAAATCTTGCAGCAATAATCCAGAAGAAAAATCCTAGAGAACTGGCTACACAATTCGTCGCCATCAAATAAACTGAATTCTTGAGAAGTGAATCTCCAAAAGTATAATTTATTATTTTTGATAGATTAATCTTTAATTTCATATTTTTAATTTTAATTTTTTGGGAACATTTTAACACTTTTTATCTCTTATATATCTTGCCGGAACCCCTACATAGACACCATTTTGCTTTAGTTTTCCTCTTACTACTGCGCCAGCCCCTATTATACAATTGTCTCCTATTTCACTTCCAGATAATATAGTCACATTAGCACCTATCCAGACATTATTTCCTATCATAATATCATTTCTAATTATAGAATGGTCATCTTCTTTTTCCGAGTGGGTAGCCGTTGTAATAGAAGTATTGAATCCGATCAAGACATTATTTCCTATACTAATATTGCCTAAAGAATCGAGAATTACTCCCTTATTAATAAAACAGTTTTTTCCTATGGTAACTTTCTTAAAACTATTTATGTAAATATTCTTTTTAATTCGAGTTCCGTATCCAATATTAGCTATAGTTTTTAAAACGTAGGGTCTTATAACTGAAAATATAAACATATCTGGCAGAACATTTGCAAAGAAAAGAGTTGTCAGAATAACAATTTCTATAACTGATATGGAAATGATTTTATTCATCATTTCTAGTATATATATTGGTTTCATTCGACTTTACCCAAATAATCAGACATCCCAGACGCGGTTCTTGATATACATAACCCTTCTATGGTATAACTTTTATCACCTTTGCAGAAGTTGTAAAATTGATATCGAATACAGGCAGATTTCCATTATTATCTGTTATAAGGTTATAAGCAATAACCGTACCATTCCATACTTCATAGTTTGTATTTGCAAGTAAACCATTAATATTATAATTTAATCTTCTTGAACTTGTCAAAGTCTCTTGCCATGAAACATTTGTCTGGGTCCAATTGATCAAAGTTCTCGTTATTCTCAATGATGCAGAGGGAGATGTTGCCTGGATTGTATTCAGCCATACTCCACCATTTGTTTCTTTGTTATAATTAAAACTTGAATTATTGTCATTCAAATATATCTTTCTTGTTGTAAAATTCGTATTCGCATAGCTGTTTGTTGTGCCTGCATTCTGCAAATAATAATCATTGCCCAGATTCGATATCACACTACCACCATTTACAATATTATAACTGGCTGAGTTGAGATAAAAACCTATTGTGCCGGTCCCACCTGAAACCGTAATATTATTATTTGAAAAATTGTTATAATTACTATTGGTATAAATGCCGTGAGCATAGGTTCCTGATGTTGAAATAGTTGTATTAAAATAACTGTTTCTACTCGACGATGTAACATACATACCGTTACCATTATAACCT
>JBAQLI010000027.1:0-8066 GCA_049301735.1 Candidatus Methanoperedens sp. | reverse complement strand
GTATAAGAGTATTCTTACATGATGGTCTATTACCTGTAACCTATGGTCAGAACAGTAAGGTCTATGTCATTGGAAGAACATCCCAAGGAGATAAATATGATCCAGAGACTCATAGTGTTTTAAAAGGTGTGCCCGGTGATGTAACAATTTGGGCACTTGGAGTATACACCAAATATAATACCAGACCGGTTGGGGTGCAACCAGTTACAGGAATAAACCTGTAACTTTTTTGGATAGATATGAAGAGAATGGGTATATGTTCCAAATGTGGTGAATATAGATTGGTTCAAGATCATCATTATAAAGGATATAAATCTGATGAAGTTAAACCATATTGTTTATCATGCGATTGGAAAGCTCATAATAAAGCAAGAAAAGAGGGAAGATGTAAATTAAGTGGTTGGGAATCAAATAGATTATCAACTCTTAGTTCTAATAGACGTTCACATAAAACATTTAATTTATCTTGGAATATGTTGGAAGAACATATACAATTAAAAGAAAGAATTTTTGTGAATTTGAATAATGGAAACATAATCTTTGATTCTTGTTTTGTTGGAACAAATCATATTAAACTAAAAAGAATAAAGGAAACTTAAATGATAGGAATTGATTGGAACACTGCTAAATTTCAAGACATGGTTAGTAGTAGACAGGATAAAAAACATACAATCGAACGTATAGAAATAGAACCATGTAATGACTTAGGCTATTGTCCTTATGGATACTTAGTAGAATTTTTTCCACTCGAGGAAAGAGATGAGTATTCTTGCCCAATCTTCGGGCATGATTGTCCCGTCTATTATCTTGCAGAAGGATTTGTGGAAGAAGTTTCGGAAGAAAAAGTTAAAGATTGTTCAAAAGAATGTTGTAATATGGAGGACTAAATGTCAATAATTGAAAGAGTCGGAGAAGTTGCAGCAACACTTGGTGTATTATTTGTTATGGTATTTGTCATAACAACTGCAGTAGTACTTGCATTAAATATCTTTGGTTAACATGGCATTAACAGGACTTGTATTGCCTATGGATAAAAAGAAAGATGAGCCCATAGCTCCCATCTTTAATGATAAAACTATTGAAGATTGGATGAATAAGGGCGAATCTATCAAAAGCGAAATATGTGCTTTGTTCGTAGGTGACCCAAAAACGTGTAAGACTGGAACTGCACTTGATTGTAGAACACCAGAAGATATAGCCGCTGGAAAGAAGATCATCTGTATTGAATTGAATTCAGATAATGGATGCAAGATCAATAAGAAGATATTCCATAATGATGACCCGTCTATTATTGTAGTTGATCCGAGAGAGTTCTCGGTAGATGGCAGTGGTGATTGGGAATTCGACTATATAAAGACAATGGCAAAAATCAAAGCCTTCTTAGCATATATAAAGTCTAATCAGGATAAGCTAAATATAAAAGCAATTGTATTTGATGGAGCCGATGTCTATCTATCCGAAGTATGCGAAGGGCAGATGAGGATGGATGAACATATAGATATATCTGGCGGGGTCAAGATGACTTTCTGGAAGAAGCGTAATAAGTATTTCTATGATGTGATGAACATGTTGTTCACTATAGATGTAGATAAATATATTATTACACACTTCAAGAAAGATGATGAAGGAAAGAAAATATATAGTATACAGGCTAACTTTCCGGATAAAGTACACGAAACAGTTGAATTTTGGAAAGATCCAAAAACAAATAAACATTATGCAAAGGTTATTGATGATAGACGGGACAAACCCGGAATCTTAAACAAAGACCATTTGGTAATGGATATTATAGACGGAAAGAAAATTTGGTATGGATTCCATCTGTAGAGTTTGTGGAATAATTCTTACCGAAAAGAATTGGCACAACACACGAATACAAGAGAACAATTGTATTTGTAAAGATTGTGTTAGTTTTTGGAACAAAGAATATCATAAACAAAACAAAGATAAAGAATCTTCAAGATGCAAACTATATTATAAAAAACATGTAGAACGGAGAAAGAAAGAATCTAAAGAATGGAAACTACAACATCCTGATGAATATGATATGTATATGAAATCTTATTTAAAATCTTATTTTCAAACGCCGAAAGGTAAAATACATAAGAAAAAGATGGATTTTAAAAGAAGAGGTCTTTCATATGAACCATTAAATAATCCATTTGAAGGATCCCAGGCACATCATATAGATAAGGAAACTGTAATATATATTCCATTGGAGATGCATAAATCCATATGGCATGGTCTTCATAAGAATATCAATATGGAAGCTATTAATACAATGGCTTTCTTTTTCTTAATTCAACAAAATTTAAAGGAGAATAAAATGGCAATAGACAAAGCACCTAAACTCACAAAGAAGGGAGATCATCTTCCTCACTATACTGAGCCAGATATGAAAGAACAGTATACCAACATAACCAATGATATAACATTGGACAAGACTGGTGGACTGAAACATAAGGACACCAAAACCAAGAAGTTACCAAACGACTTAATCTAATCTTTTTTTGGATTAGATTTTTTAAGGAGATATTATGAACGAAGAATCTTCAGATGTTGTAATAGTTGCATTGGGTATAATCATTGGGCTACTTATTATGATTGGGAGTGCATTATGAAATTATCACTATCAATTATTTTTTTAGAACCAATTGTATTTTCTTTTTATAGTGATATTTATATTGGTTTTTTGTTTGGCATTTTAAATGCGGTTATAATTTATGTTAATGCAGAACATATGTTTAATCCATTTGATAATATAGAATATAAATATTTATTTTATAATAAAGAATATAAACAAATAACCAAACAATTTATATTTGATACGTTTACGTTAAGAAGATAATTGTGTAATGATTCTGACAAGAAACCAAGGTCAACCTCTTATGGGGTTGGCCTTTTTTTATCTATGGAGATATATAATGATAAATATAAAATGTGGTAATTGTGGAAAAAAAGTACATGAAATAAAAGCAGGAAAAAAGAGACCTAATTTTTGTCCCCACTGTGGAGTAGAGTTTGATACCCATAAACGATCGTGGGCAGAAATAAATTTGGGCAAGGATATTGCAGACACCCTTAAAAAAATTACCAAGGAATAAATTATGATTCAATTTAAAAAAATATTTTTGAGAATGACTTTAACGGGAATATATTTTATATATTTATCAGATCAATTTTTAATGATTCATTAATCTTTTAACATGTAGGATTATAGAATGATTATAGAACAAAAAGATAATTATATCTTGACCTTCTCAAGGGCACCAGATGGGTCAAGACTTATAGATAGGTGCGAATTTCAACCATACTTCTATGCTAGTATGGGTGATGAAGTTCATGTAGACGATCGTATTCTTAACGTAGAAATAGCCAAGAAGAAAAGCTTGTTTGGAGAAGAGGTAAAAAAGATAACAGTAAAGAATCCATATGATGTTTCTAATCTAAGAGTTCAATACTATAAAACATATGAAGCCGATATACCTTTTGTATGGCGTTATTATATTGATCGGGTAAAAGAAATACCCATTGAAAAACTTAGAAAACTTTATTTAGATATTGAAACAGATGGCATGCCAGATACCCAACTGAACAATTGTCCCATTACTTGTATAGGATTTTGGGATAACTATACAGAAAAGTATACTACATTCATTACTGACAAAGATGATCCAAGTTATCGTATTGTGGATAAAGACGAACAAATCATTCATTACTGTCCTACAGAATATGTCCTTTTGTCTAAGTTTATAGATGTTGTTCGTGAATTAGACCCGGACATGATCATTGCCCATAACGGAGATCGCTTTGACTTCCCTGTAATTGTGGGAAGACTTATGGTTTTATCTATTATGGGGTATGGACGCCTATCACCTCTAGGCATAGTCAAACGAGACAATTCGTTCGGAGAGTGGAAAACAAAATGCGCCGGACGAATCCTCTTTGATTTCTTGGGTGCCAAAACAAACTTTGGTATCAAGGGAGGCATACGTGGATTACTTGATGGTAGAGATATTACTGTTAAAGGCCCGGACGGAGAAGATAAGATTGTCAGAATTAAGAGATGGAGTCTTGAATATCTTGCACAGTTTGTGGGGATGAAAAAAGGTAATTATGAAGGAGTCCAAACACTTGATCAGATGATTGAATATAATACTCAAGACGTTAGGATAATGGTAGAATTGGATAAGTTCTTTAATGTTACTGAATATTATCATAATATGCAGATGTTAATCGGATGTCCTTATGAAGCCACCTACTTCAATACAAATATGATTGATTTCTTCTTAATGAAGAGATATAGTCAATTCGTATTTCCTACCAAACCTGCTCGTGAAAAGGGGGAAACCACGGTTGCAAAGATTAAGGGGGCTACAGTAGATGAACCAATACCAGGGATATATCCAGTATTATATGTGGTTGATCAAACTAGTCTATATCCCACCGTGGTTATATCTGCCAACATGTCAAATGAAACAGTTGCAGCAGATGGAGAAATTAAGCTGGGTAATGGTATCAGCTTTACAAATAAGAAAGTTGGTATCATTGCCGATGCTGTAGAGTTCCTACTTAAAATTAGGCTACAGTATAAAGAGATGGCTAAGAAGGAAACTGATCCCCACAAGGCTCAGATGTATGATCTCATCTCGAATGGATACAAGACACTACTCGTATCCTTTTATGGGGCATTACTGTTCCAAGGATTCAGGTTGTATCAGTACGAAGTTGCTGAATCAATTCCTTATATGGGGAGGGTTATTAAGGAGCATGTTAGACAGATCTGTGCAACTCATGGATATAAAGTTGTCTATGGAGATACAGATAGTACTTTCCTTGCCCCGGAATCAAATGCAATACCCATAGAAGATCTAGTAAAACTCATCAATGGATCATTCGATAAGTTTTCCAAAGACCTGGGTATGGAACGACATCTATTCAATATTGAATTGGATAAGGTCTTTGAGCCCGTTATCATGGCCGACGTAGCTAAACGTTATGTAGGCTATGTTGTTAAGAAGGGCAAAAAGATCTTTAAGAGTGTTGGGTTTGAATCAGTACGAAGAGATACTGCTGCTATTACTGAGGAATTGCAAGAGACTGTCTTTAAGATGATTCTTAATGGAAAAGGTCGAGAAGAAGTTCTTGCGTATGTAAAAGCTTTGAAGGATGATATAAAGAACGGTAAATATAAAATGACCGAAATTATGGTTCCCAAGGGCTTTTCTAAGAAGTTTGATAAGTATGAAGTAGATAGCCCCTGGGTAAGAGGATGTAGATATAGTAATAGATATCTTGGAATGACATATGATAATTTTTCTGATATAGGAGTTATATATGTTAAGGGAGTTCCCGAAGATAAAGGGGCAACAGATGTAGTAGCTATCGATAGAGAAGGTATGCTTGATGGATTCCTAGTAGACATGGATCTTCAGATTCAGAAGATTGTGGATTCCAAGATTGAAAGAATTCTTGAGATAGTGGGGTGGGGGGCTTCTGGAAAACAGACTACTTTATCTACTGATGAACAAGAAACAAAAAGAAAAAAATTTATACCTTCGGGTCAAATGAAATTATTTTCTTTTGAATAGGTGATAATATGGTAAAAAGAAATAAGTTTGAATTGGGTAGATTTTCTTACGAGACAGAAATAAAACAAATAGATCCAAAAATAGCTGAAAAATTAAATATAGAATTCAATTTGAATGCAAAACATTCAAGATATCATATTGATGGTACATTTTATAATCCTTTAGATGGATATCCCGCAGTTTTATTTGATTTGTATGGTTATATTTTTCTCGAGTCGGAAGAAGATATTAAAAAATTTGAAACAGAACGAATTAATATTCATAGAGGCATACATACTTTAAAAAATTATATTAAATATTCCAAGGTTCCAAAAAGTATAGAAGATTACGAAATGATTATAAAAGAAAAAAAGAAAAAGGATGAAAAAATAAAAGAAGAAAAATTGAAAAAATTTGAACATTTTAAAAATATAATGTTAAATGCAGTGAAACAAAATCAACAGAATAATATTTTAAAGTTATGATAGAAATTAATAAATTATACCGTGGAAATTGTTTGGATGTTATGAAAGATATTCCAAACGAATCTATTGATTTGATAGTAACAGACCCCCCATATCTTATAAACTACAAAACAAATAGAAGAACAGTAAGAATGAAAACTGGAAATGGTGAAAAACATGATTTTTGTTCAACAATAGAAGGAGAAAATGATCCTGATTTAATATTAAGTTATATAAAAGAATGTCATAGAATTTTAAAAAATAATACAGCAATATATATGTTTTGTAGTTTTGATAAAATTGATTTTTTTAAAATAGAATTGGAAAAATATTTTGAACTTAAAAATATGATTATATGGGTTAAAAATAATCATACGGCTGGAGATTTGGAAGCACAATTTGGTAAAAAATATGAAATAATTCTATTGGGAAATAAAGGAAGAAAACCTTTTAATGGTGATAGGATTACAGATGTGTGGGAATTTGATAAAATTGTGGGAGAAGAACAATTACATCAAAATCAGAAGCCTATAAAATTAATAAAACAATGTGTTGAAAAACATTCTAAGTATGATGATGTTGTTTTTGATGGATTCGTTGGATCGGGAACAACACTGGTTGCTGCAAAAGAGTTGGGAAGAAAATTTATAGGTGTAGAAATAGATGAAAAATATTGCAAGATAGCATTTGATAGATTAAAATTATGTAAACCCATGGGAAAAACAGAGTGGTTTGTATGACACGTAAGGAAGAATTTGATAAAAATTATGGGTGGCAAAAATTATATTTTCCGCAAATATATGAAATAATAAAAAATAATATAACATTTATCATAAAAGTTGAACCATCTTCATTGATAGAAGATATGAAAGATGGTTTTGATTTTGTTGTAAATATAGAAGGTGGGAATAAAATTGCAGTAAGATTAAGGAGACAAGATTGTTGTCCATACAGAGATTTTACAATTAGATCACATGTACCTTCTGGAAAAGAAACAGAACTCCAAAAAATTAAAAAGAATGATGTTGATTATTATTTATATGGGTGGGTAAAAGATAATATTATAACGGAATATGTTTTTTTGAATATAAATTCTATGAGAAAAGATGGTATATTTGAAAGGTCTTATATTGAATTGTGTAATAATGACGACACTCGTTTTATTATTATTCCTTTAAATATTTTATCCAAATATATAATAATAAATAAAAATGTAAATATAGAAAAAATATATAAACATAAAAGTTTATTAGATGTTTTATGTAAGAAAACATAATTGATAATATATGGTAAGTCTCTACGAGCTACAGAAGAAGATTCGTGCTAAAAAGAAGAAGGAATTTAAAAAGAACTGTCATCTTTGTGGAAAGGAATTAGTCATAACCAAAGAAGACATTTTATATATGATTGATGAAAAGACAGTACACAGTCACTGTTTTTCGTTAAGGAGAAAACAACATGGTATGGAAAATAATAATATCAAATGATAGGTGTACCCATCATCCTGACTATCATAGTGATTGGAAAAATCGTTGTTATATAACAAAGGATGGAAAATGTAATTATGAGAATTGTCCGTTTGTGGATAAAGACTATGATAAGATGAAACGTCTTGAAAAGATGTATGAAATTTTATCAAGAGGAGATAATGGAAACCCGTGGTAAATATGATATTTGAAATAAGAGCACCGAAAACATCTAGAGAATGGCAGTGGGGCCAACATTTTGTAGGAGGATTATATAATATTCTACTGATGATTACTGGTGTTTCGTTTGGAAAAGGTGATTGGGTATCTGGTACTATACTAGCTTTTATAACTTTTGCTATTAATAGGATATCTTCAGAGATTTCTTATCAAACATCAAAAAGACTATTTGAAGAACATGGAGGAAAAAATGATAAGGTTTAATTATGTTATAAACTATTGGTTGCTAAAGCATCCAGAAATTGTATTGACAGACGAACAGTATGATGATTTGGATGATGGGATTAAGGAATATGGAGACGATTGTTATTCTACAGGAAACGATA
>JBAQLI010000026.1:0-6475 GCA_049301735.1 Candidatus Methanoperedens sp. | reverse complement strand
TTATCAGGAAAAATAAATCTTGACCGAAGTAAAGGAACTGAATTTAGTATCAGATTTGGTGAGCAAAAATAATGTCCCAGACAAAAGTAATGATTGTTGAAGATGAAAGAATAGTTGCAGAAGATATCCAAAGTAGCCTGAAAAATTTAGGATATGCGGTTTCTTCGATAGTATCTTCCGGAAATAAGGCCATTGAAGATGCAGAAAAATATCATCCTGACATTGTACTGATGGATATCGTTTTGAAGGGTGAGATGGATGGGGTAGAGGCTGCTGAGCAAATACGCATTCGTTTTAATATCCCGATCATATATCTTACGGCTTATTCAGACGAAGAAATACTGGAAAGATCAAAAATAACAGAACCTTTCGGATACATTATCAAACCCTTCAATGATAGAGAATTGCACACCAGTATCGAGATAGCTCTCTACAAGTATAAAATGGAGAGAAAAGTGAAAGAGAGCGAACAACGGCTTTCTGCAACAATTAATGGCATGGGAGAGGGTGTGATAGCAACAGATGAAAAAGGGATTATAGAAATTTTGAATCCTTTTGCTGAAGCTCTAACTGGCTGGAGGAAGGAAGATGCTATAGGGAAATCTCTGGATGAGGTCTTCAATATAATAAGTGAAGGCATGGTCAAAAAGGTAGAAAATCCTGTAGCTAAGGTAATCCGAGAAGGCAATTTCTACGGTCTGGCTGAGAATACTTTTTTGATATCAAAGAACAGAATAAAAATACCTGTCGATATTAGCGGTTCGCTTATCAAAGATATTAGAGATTATATCACTGGTGGTGTATTTATTTTCGTTGACATCACAGAGCGCAAGAAAGCAGAAGAAACACGCCAAAATAACTTGGATCTAGCTTATGCAAACAAAGAAAAATCAGAATTCCTGGCTTCGATGAGCCATGAACTGCGAACCCCCCTTAATGCTATTATAGGTTTTTCGGATATCATGATAGCAGGAATAGGGGGAAACTTAAATGAAACACAGAAGGGGTATGTCGAGGATATTTGCAATGCTGGGAACCATCTGTTAGTTATTATCGATGATATCCTCGACCTCTCAAAAGTGGAAGCGGGTAAGATGGAACTGATAATAGAAGAATTTTCCGTGAATGAGCTGTTAGAATCAACAATCAACCTTATTAAAATTAAGGCAATGAAACACAATATAAATATTATTAGAGATATCGACTCTCAACTTGAATTTATGGAAGGGGATAAACAGAAGATAAAACAGGTACTTTTTAACCTGCTGAGCAATGCCGTGAAATTCAGCAAACAAAATGGGGGGACAATTACAGTAGCAGTGAAAAAGATAGATGGAATGGTAAGGTTCTCTGTTTCCGATACCGGTATTGGAATAGAGAAGAAGAATTTGAATAAATTATTCAAAGAATTCCAGCAGCTTGATTCCGGCATAACCAGGAAATACGGAGGCACAGGGCTTGGACTTGTGATCTCAAAAAAACTCGTTGAATTACATGGGGGGAAGATGACTGTGGAAAGTATTTATGGGGAAGGCAGCACGTTCGCATTTGCTTTGCCGGTACAATTAAAACAAAACGACCAGGACAAAGGAAGTGCTTGAGATATGATAAAAATGACATTGCGCAATAAATCCCTCATCATTATCGGCCTTACGCTCCTTTGTCTGATTTTGTTTTTTTATTCAGTGTCATCAACCATTATGACAGGCAATTTCAACCAAATTGAACAAAATCAAGCAATAAAGAATGTTGATAGTGCCGAAATGTCAATATCTGATGATATATCAAGTCTGAACGGGATAGTTGGGGATTGGGCAGCATGGGATGAAACGTATGAATTCATAGATGATTCTAATCCAAAGTACATAGAAACGAACCTCCCGGATACAACCTTCGTTGAAATAAGGCTGAATTTAGTTCTTTTTATTAATTCTTCAGGAAACACAGTATTTGGGAAAGCATATGATATCCAAAATAAAACCGAACTTCCCATTCCCGGTAGTTTTCAGAATATTTCTCCCGGCAACATCCTTCTGCAACATTCCGATGAAAATAGCAGTATAAAAGGGATAATATTGCTGCCTGAAGGACCCATGATGGTGGCTTCAAGACCTATCTTGGATACGGAAAGAAAAAAACCGATCCGCGGTTCATTGATCTGGGGAAGATACCTAAACGATAAGGAAATTGCACGCATTTCTAAGAATGACCATATCTTATTGGCCATGAATCGTCTTGATAATGGGTATGAACCTGATAATTTTACCGTGATCCGAAGTATGTTTTCGGATGAAAATCCTTCAGTTAGCATGCCGCTTAATGAAGATTCGATTGCCGGGTACACAATTATTGAAGACATATACGGGACGCCAGCGCTTCTTCTGGAAGTTATAATGCCAAGGGATATATATAAACAAAGCAAGCTTTCTGAACGCTATTTATTCATTTCATTGATCATTCTCGGGATTATCCTAGGGGGGGTGTCGCTTTTGCTCCTTGAGAAATTTGTTTTGTCCAGGCTATACCACCTTAGTTCTGACGTTATTAGAATTGGAGAAAGCAGGGTGCTCTCAGAAAGGGTTACAATGCAGGGGCAGGATGAATTATCAAATCTGGAAAGCGCTATCAATAAGATGCTTGAGGCACTTGAGCGTTCACAGGAAGAACAGAGTCTTGCTGAAGAAGAATTAAGAAATCATCGCGACCACCTTGAACAACTTGTAGTTGACAGAACATATGAATTAAATAGAAGCAGTGAACAACTGAAGATATCAGAAGAAAAATATCGTTCACTGGTGGAATCGCCTGAAGCTGATATATACATGGTGGACAGGGATTGCAGATACCTGTTCATTAATAACAGGCAATTAAAGAGATTGGGGATTGATGATTATAGGGACAGGAAATACAATGAATTTCATTCACAGGAAGAATCAAATCGATTTAAAGAGTATATAAATAATGTTTTTGAAACCGGAGAACCCAGGCAGGTGGAGTATGAATCTAATGGGACATGGATCAACTTAGCCTTAAGCCCTGTGAAAAATGAAAAAGGCATTGTCAGCGCTATAGCCATAGTTTCATCTGACATAACCTTAAGAAAGAGAGCCGAAGAACTGAGGCTTGAAAATGAGAGGCTGGAAATTGCAAGCAAGACAAAATCAGAGTTCCTGGCATCGATGAGCCATGAACTGCGAACCCCCCTTAATGCCATTATAGGTTTTTCCGAAATCATGATCACAGGAATAGGGGGAAACTTAAATGAAGCACAGAAGGGGTATGTCAAGGATATTCACAATGCTGGGCAGCATCTGTTAGTTATTATCGATGATATTCTCGACCTGTCAAAAGTGGAAGCGGGTAAGATGGAACTGGTAATAGAAAAGTTCTCAGTGCATGAACTGCTGGAAGAAACTATCACTCTTATTAAAAATAAAGCAATGAAACACAATATAAATATTATTAGAGATATCGACTCTCAACTTGAACTTATAGAAGGAGACAAGCAAAAGATAAAACAGGTTCTTTTTAATCTGCTAAGCAATGCAATGAAATTCATCAAAGAAGACGGGGGAACAATTACAATGTCAGTAAAAAAGATGGATGACACGGTAATGTTCTCTGTTTCCGACACCGGTATTGGAATAGAGAAGAAGAATATGGATAAATTATTTAAAGAGTTCCAGCAGCTTAATTCAGGTATCACCAGGAAATACGGCGGCACAGGACTCGGACTTGCAATCTCAAAGAAACTCGTTGAATTACATGGAGGAAAGATAAGTGTGAAAAGCATATATGGAGAAGGCAGCACCTTCACTTTTTCAATTCCGATACAACAGGTGGTAAATTAGATGACGAAAATACTTATTGTTGAGGATGATCCGATCAACATGAAGTTGATTGTTGAAATCCTGGGTTCGCTGGATTTCGTGATCCAGACAGCTAAAAATGGTCTTGAGGCCCTGACAATGGCAGATAATTATCAGTATAACCTGATACTTATGGATATCGAGCTTCCCGGAATGGATGGTATTGAAACCGCCCGGAGAATAAAACTTAAACCTGAGTATAATAAAATACCTATAATTGCTCTAACGGCTTTTGCCATGAAGGGGGACAGGGAAAGATTCCTTGAGGCGGGTTTTGATTATTATGTCTCTAAACCCATCCATGTCGTTGATTTTATTAACTTGATAAAAGACATTCTCAAAAAGGAGGGACAATGATTCCGAATGAAACTGATGAGAAAGGGCCGCAATACGATCCATCATGGAGCTATTACGGCCAGGGCGCAATGACTCTGAATGAAACTGGTGCTCAAGGATCAAAGGGTAAAGTTCTAATTGTGGATGATGAAGAAGTTAATATAAGGATTATCGAAGCATACCTGAATAAAGAATATGAGATAATAACAGCGCAAAACGGCAAAGAGGCAATGGATAAAATTGAACAGGATAAACCGGATATTGTGTTGCTGGATATCATGATGCCGAAGATTAGCGGATATGATGTATGCAAGAGTATAAAAGAAAATGATGCAACCCGCTTCATACCAGTCGTGATGATCACAGCACTATCAGGATTAGAAGCTAAGGTTAAAGCTATAGAGAACGGAGCCGAAGATTATCTTACCAAGCCAATAAACCGGATAGAGCTTTTTACACGTATTAAATCTCTTCTTAAGAAAAAACGCTGTCAGGATGAACTTGTGCATGATAAAGAAATAGTAGAAAAGCAAAACGAAACGTTGCGTCAAGAACATCAAGAATTAGAACAAAAAGTTCATGAACGTACTGGACAGCTGGTGAAGGCAAAAATATCTGGCTTAAAAAGTCGATTGAATATAAAATAGTTATTTGGAACTTTCAATTGTTGAAGGTAGATTATGGTAGAAAATAGAATAAGTTTAGGAATTCAGGGCCTTGATGAAATGCTTTATGGAGGAATAAATTCAGGGAATATCATTGGATTAATAGGTCCGGCAGGCAGTGGAAAAACACTAATTTCATTACAATTCTTGCATGCGTCTTTGAAGAAAGGGAATAAGTGTCTATATATTTCTTCAAACCATAACGAAAAAGAACTTAAATCGCATTCGATCACCTATGGATGGGATTTTGAACCATTCCTTAATAATAAACAACTTACGCTCAAATGCATGAAACCTGTCCAGATAGTATTAAGAGGGGACGAATATCATCTCACCTCTAAATATCTTGATGAGCTGCCAATGGTGGTGAATAAAATGAAGAATGATATCGTTATTATAGATCCAATAACAGATTTTATTTCACTATGTAAGAGTGAAGTTGAAAGCCGAAGCCGCCTGCTCAATCTATTCGAATTAATCAAAGAGAATTGCTCAACTGCTGTGATAACAGCGGAATCAGAAATAGACTCCTGCTCAACAAAATCCGGCATGGTAGAATATGCAGTTGATGGACTCTTTATACTTCGAAGAGTCCAGTCAGCAGACTTAAATGAGATCCACCATGTGATCCAGATAGCTAAAATGCGCTGGACAAAACATATAAGAGAGATACGGCAATACGATTTCACAGATCATGGGATTGAGGTTTACAGCAAATACAATGTACTTTTAGGTGATTCCGGTGAAATCAATAAAAAATAAACAGTTCAAGGATATTATTTCCAAAGAAAGCGTGCTGATATCAGTTCCATCTTCTCCTTCCACAGAGGAACTATTATACAGGGCAGTGTATGAATCAATAGCAGACACGGAAATAAAAAATATTATTTGGGTCTGCTACCAGCAACCTCCAGACATGGTTAAGAAAAAGCTTATTTCCCATTCTTTGATTTTCACTCAAATACAGTTTATTGATATGATTACTCATATAATGGGGCTTTCTCTCGGCAAGGAGGAGACAAAATACTGTATTTCACCCACAGATTATAACTGTCTTTTCAAATCAATAGATGAATTGATCGAAAAAAACGGTAGAAGTGTCATAATTATGGACAACCTGAATGCAATGATGTCCTATGACATGCTTGAAAGGATCATAAAAACAGTAAGGAGTTTGAATAACAGGATCACTCAAAATAGATCTGTTATTTTATATCTTGAAACCACAGGAGCCTGCGGCATCCAGACTGCGGTGGCAGTTCGAGCAACCATGAATTATGTTCTTGATTTCAATGAAGAGGGAACTGGTACCAAAGACATGGCATGGGAATCACTAAAAAAGGCTTCATGGAAAGATGTCCTGACAATAAATATTCCAATATTATCGGTCATGGTACTGGTAATGTTCCTAACGGTAATCTTTCTAGTAGCGCTCCTTATATCTATATTAATTAGTAGGTAATTATGTCAACAATTCACCCATAGCGTCAAGATAGACTTGTTACTTTTTAAATATATAACTAAATATTTTAATTTATGTGTTTCGCAGCATCCTTATTATTTTCTTAAAATGAATAATAAACGGTCAAATATTCTGTAGTGTAT
>JBAQLI010000025.1:0-1635 GCA_049301735.1 Candidatus Methanoperedens sp. | reverse complement strand
CACTACAGAATATTTGACCGTTTATTATTCATTTTAAGAAAATAATAAGGATGCTGCGAAACACATAAATTAAAATATTTAGTTATATATTTAAAAAGTAACAAGTCTATCTTGACGCTATGGCTTCAATTTCAAGTGCTGTTACCTTTGCGATTTCCAGGAAGTCCCTATCCCTGGAGACTATCTTATCTGCCCCATTTCTGATAGCGATACCTGCTATAAGAACATCAAGAGTGTTCACTATTTTTCCAATACTTAGCAGTCTTGCCATAATTTCACTTGATTCCGGAGAGAATTTCATGATGTGCTATTACAGTGGTTACAGCGTCGGGGTCAAGGGGTAGAGAACGCCAGCCCTTTGGAAGAGCTGGATGAATCGTACCCCTGGAATACTTTCACTTCCCTCTCCTAAAGCATATATCCTGCTATACCGAAACAGGAAGTAGCATGAGAAAAACGTACCAATTCAGATTATACCCGAATAAGAATCAGGAAGTTAAACTGAATAGTACACTTTCCACATGCCGATGCCTGTACAACGATTCTCTGACTGAACGAAAACTACAGGCGGAGCTTAACAGGTTAAGAAGAGAATTTGACGTTTGTCCTTGGGGAAAACCTGAATGGATAAGCTGTTATGAGCAACAAAAAGCAACGGCAGCCAACAAAACATCCTATCAAAAAGAAGTTTTTTCTCAGGTACTACAAAATGTTCTCAAAAGAGTGGATAGAAGTTTCAAGAATTTTTTCAATGGCTTTGGTTATCCGAGATTTCAGGGAAGGAATAGGTACAATTCATTCACATACCCACAGTCTGGATTTGGAATTGAAGATGGGAAAATAATTCTTTCAAAAATCGGAGCTATCAAGCTCATTCAGCATCGAGAGATAGAAGGAAAGATAAAAACCTGTACGATTAAAAAGGATATTGACCAATGGTATGTCAGTTTTTCAGTAGAAATGGATAATCCTGTATCTGTTGAAATCAAAAACGAAATTGGGGTAGATGTAGGTCTTTCCTCTTTGCTCAGACTGAACAACGATGATAGAATCGAACCGCCTGAGTTCCTAAGAGAATCAGAAAAGAAATTAACAAAGCGACAGATAAGGCTTTCGCGGAAAAAGAAAGGAAGCCATAACAGGAAAAAACAGGTTAAGATCGTAGCCAAAACTCATCGGGCGATCAGGAATCAGAGAAAAGATTTTGCTCACAAGATAAGCAGGATGCTTGTCAATAAGTATGATAAAATTGTTTTTGAGGATTTGCAGATACGAAACATGATGCACAACCACCATATTGCCAAATCCATAGCTGATGCAGGATGGTATCAACTGATCCAGTTCACGACTTTCAAGGCAGAATGTGCCGGAAAGATCGTTGAGCAGATCAATCCGAAAGGAACATCACAGAATTGCAGTGGATGTGATAGTCCAGTACCGAAAGACCTTTCAGTGAGGATACATTCATGTCCTTTCTGTGGTCTTGTTCTGGATAGGGACACTAATGCTGCAAGAAATATATTAGCAAGATCAAAAAGTACCGTAGGAACTGCGGGAATTAACGCTTGTCCGAGTGGACTCAGTAGAGCCATGATGACGCAAGACGCGCAAGCCCTTTAGGGTTGCGTAGTTCAC
>JBAQLI010000024.1:0-8869 GCA_049301735.1 Candidatus Methanoperedens sp. | reverse complement strand
TCGAACTATCGAATTATATTATTTGGATTCAATTAACATTTTTTTATTAACTTTTGGCATGTTTTTTATATGTTCGAAAGATCAGTCAAATTAGAAAACCGATTTTTTAAGTTAATTGGATTCCCTCAAGAAGAAAGTAAAGTTACTCAAGGATATAATGACGAAAAGAGTAGTAATGGTACCTGGCACGCTCTCAATCAGGGAAATTTCGAAGATTATGGCCACGGAAGAGGTATCTGCAGTTGCTGTGGAAAGTCCCGAAAGAGGGGTCATGGGAATTGTCTCGGAGTGTGATATTCTTTGTCATTTTGGAAAACGGAACTGGGAGCTTTTGACAGCAGAGGAGATAATGACCCCGAATGTAGAGGCTATCAGACCTGAGACAACTCTTGAGGAAGCTGCGGATGTAATGAATGAGAAACACATCCACAGGTTACTGGTGATGGGCAGGGATTTGAGTGAGCCACAGATGCCGGCTGGCATAATCAGCGCAAGCGACATTGTTAAGGAAATTGGCAAGGGGAATTTTTAGTCATTTAGGCGGCATAGATAACATCTTTTCCCATCACCAGAACGAGATAGCTCAGAGAGAGCTGCAACAGGGCAAAAATTCGTAAGATACCGGATGCTGGGAGGCCTCTGCTTTACTACACCATAGTATAAAATAAGTTACCAATGATTTTGAGTATACTTTAGTAATTTTTTGATAAATATAAATAAGCAGAAGCTATATATAGTAATAGAAAGAAAATCATTAATGGGAGTACAGTAGATAAATTAAGCCCAAAGGAGGTAAGTATGGCTCTAATAGAGACTCTAACATTTGTATTAGGAATAATCTACGGCTACGTAAGTCCTGGAAAGGAAAATCGCGGTGCATTACTCTGGAAAGGATTAATAGTCGGCATAGTGCTTGCCATTATCCTCGTAGCAGTGGGATTATTTGTGGGAGGTACAATCATGACGCTCAGCGGCATGGCTGTGTTTATTGAGGTAGTGATCCTTACAGTGCTCTTTATCATAGGCACCTGGATCGGGGACTGGCTTGAAGGGAGAAGCAGAACCAAAAGTAGAGTTACCAAAGTATCGCCTTAAAAGCATACATAAAAGGTTAACAGGAATTTCTCTTTCAACAGGTAACATTAAAGTTGCTCTGGGCAGATTCGAGCAGAGCGGCTTTACTGCCTTTTTTTTATAGCATGGTGGAAGTATTCTCAATCTGAGAAATTATAGTTAAGAACCTAATTTTCAATACTAATTTCATGATGAAAAAACAACTAACTGAACGAACTGAAACGAACTCACGCGGCCAGAGTTCGTACGTGTTCGTCTTAGTTCGTTGTTATTTTATTTCATACCAAGGACGCAAAGATAAGTTCAAAAAGTTTAGTTTTTAACTATAATTAGGAATTGATCAAATTTCCAGGCTTTTATGCGCTTTTATATAAGCGACAAGTCCGCCTTCCTGCAATATCCTGTTCATGACAGGAGGAAGATGTGAAAATTCCAATTCCATTCTTTTTGTCTTATTCCTTACCACACCCTTTTCCATGTCCAGCTCAAGCTCATCCCCTTCATCTATTTTATCTGTATTGCAGGTTATGGCTGGAAGTCCTATATTTATGCAGTTCCTGTAGAATATCCTGGCAAAACTCTTTGCCAGAACTGCTTTTGCACCCGCTATTTTTATTATCATGGGGGCATGCTCCCTGCTTGAACCCAGTCCGAAATTATCTCCGGCAACTACAAAGTCACCGCTTTGCACATGTGATGCGAACTCAGGTCTCGCCGGTTCCAGCACATGCTTTGCAAGTTCAGGAAGATTCGAACGCAGATGGAAATACCTGCCAGGAGCGATTACATCCGTGCTGATACTGTCTCCGAATTTCCATGCTTTTCCCATTTACATCACCTCTCTTGGATCAGATATCTCCCCTGCCAGAGCCGTAGCCGCGGCAACAGCCGGATTACCAAGATAGATAAAAGAGTCCGGATCACCCATCCTTCCCTTAAAATTCCTGGGCTGCGTAGCCAGGCAAACTTCTCCATCTCCCAGGATGCCCAGATGCACGCCGTCGCATGCCCCGCATCCTGCACCTGTAACCAGTGCGCCTGCTTCCATAAATGTTTCTATTGTCCCATCTTTTAATGCTTCAATATAAACCCGCCGCGAAGCTGGAGTCACAATGACCCTCGTATCGGGATTGATCGTATGGCCTTTCATTATCGATGCAGCAATATGGAGGTCTTCAAGGCGGCCGTTACATGAAGTACCTATAAAGACCTCATTGACTTTGACTTTTCCGATCTCGCTGATCTTTTTGACATTATCAACAAGATGCGGAACTGCGATTAAAGGTTCAAGCTCATCTGCTTTGATCTGTATTTTCTTTTCAAAAACAGCATCCTCATCTGACTTCAATTCCCTGAATGCTTCCTCCCTGCCCATGGCTTTCAGGAAATTCCGGGTCTCGTCATCGGGTGAAAAAAGTCCGGCTTTAGCTCCGGCCTCGACTGACATATTTGCTATCTTACTTCGTCCTGCCGTACTCATATCATTAATCGTATCGCCCGTAAACTCCAGGGCTTTATACGTGGCGCCATTACTGCCGATAGTGCCTATGAGATGGAGAATTATATCTTTGGAATATACTCCTTTTGGCAGTCTCCCGTTCACTTCAATGAGATACGTTTCAGGTACCATCATCCAGGTTTTCCCCAGCGCTATTGCTGCTGCAACATCAGTACTTCCCATTCCTGTCCCGAATGCGCCCAGAGCCCCGTTCGTGCAGGTATGGGAATCAGCTCCGACAATTACATCACCCGGACATGCATATTTTTCCAGGGAATTATGGTGGGATATGCCATTTCCTACATCGGATAGTATTATGCCTGATTTCCTGGCAAAATCCCTCATGAGTTCATGATCGTTGCTCAACTCCATCCTTGGGCTTGGAGAAGCATGGTCAAGGAAAAATATGGTCTTTTTTGGGTTATATGCCACTTCTATCCCCATCTCTTTCATTCTCCGTATAGTAAGAGGGCCTGTGCCATCCTGCACGTAGCTCAGATCAACATTAACGATAACGGTTTCCCCTGCACTTACAACTTTACCGCAATGCTTTTCAATTATCTTCTCTGAAAGGGTTTTCCCTGCCATATTTTCTATTCTAACCTCCGCTTAATCACCTATTCATCGTATTAACTAAATAGATTTCTGTTAAGGCGGGAAAAACTTATTAGCTGCCGAGTCCTTCTAAAAAGTAGGGTTATATAATGCTGGAAACCAAGGATATCGGACTAAGAGGCGTTCCGGTCGCTGATACAAGAATAAGTGCGGTAGATGGGGAAAAGGGCAGATTGATCTATCGCGGATACGATATAGAAATACTTGCTGAAAACTCAACTTATGAAGAAACAGCCTATTTAATGCTCTATGAGACTCTTCCCACCAGGAAAGAATTAGAAATATTTAAAGAAACGCTCGCTTCTGAAAGGCATCTTCCGGCAGGGATTGTCAGGCATATGAAGAAGAGGAAAAAGACCGCCCATCCCATGGATGTTCTCCAGTCAGTGATACCGATGCTTGCAGATTTTGATGATGCGGCAAGACTGAGTACAAAAGGATCACAGATAAAAACCTCTATAAAGCTAATCGCCACAATGCCAACCATTGTTGCATACTGGGACAGGATAAGGAAAAATCTTGAAATAAGAAAACCGGATGAAAAACTGGGATCGGCTGCAAACTTCCTGTATATGCTGAATGGGGAAATACCTGATGTACAGACCGCAAAAGATTTTGATACATGTCTTGTACTTCATGCAGAACACTCTTTTAATGCTTCTACTTTCGCTGCCAGGGTTGTGGCTTCGACACGGGCGCATATGTACGCATGCATCGGCGCGGCACTGGCTGCACTTTCAGGCGAACTTCACGGAGGCGCCAATACCCAGGTAATGAAAATGCTTTTTGATATTGATAAAACTGAAAGAGTTGAGAAGTGGATAAATTCAAAACTGGATGCAGGAGAAAAGATCATGGGTATGGGGCATGCGGTTTATAAGACGTGGGATCCCCGTGCAAAGATACTTTCCTGCATCTCAGGAAAAATAGCAGAAAGGACGGGAAATACAAAATGGTTCGAATTATCCAGAAAAATTGAAAATGTAGTTCGGACGGAATTTAAGGAACGCAAAGGAAAGGAAATATATCCGAATGTGGACTTTTACAGTCCTTCCATTTACTGCGTTATGGGAATTGATCCGGACCTTTTTACCCCGGTTTTTGCGATTTCAAGGATATCAGGATGGTGCGCGCATATTATCGAAGAGAAATTTGCCGAGGCGCAGCCAAAAGCTGTAATCTACAGACCTGAAGCTGAGTATGTCGGAAGATACTGCGGACTTGAAGGATGCAAGTACATGCCTTTAGATAAACGCGAATAAAATGGCATTACAGGTTTCCGCGCAATCTCTCCGCATGCAGTATTCTTTTTAATGCAAGCTGGTATGCCGACTTTCTCATTCTGCAACTTTTTTCATCACACAATGAATGAACTTCATTGTAGGCAGTTACCATGGTTTTTTTGAGCCTTTCCAGGACTTTATCCTCTTCCCAATAATCATTATTGAGGTTCTGTATCCATTCAAAATAGCTTACCACCACACCCCCTGCGTTTGCGAGGGCATCGGGTATAAGCATTATTTTTTTATCAAAAAATATATTGTCAGCTTCTTTTGTGGTTGGGGCATTTGCAAGTTCCAGAACCATTTTGGCCCGAACCTTGTTCGCATTGGCCGAATTCAGCTGGTCTGACAGAGCCGCAGGAATCAGGATATCGCATTCGCATATTAAAAGTTCCTCGTTTGTGATATTGCAACTTTTTTTAAAATCAACAACACTCCCTGTTTTTAATTTATGTTCCATTACAACCTTGATATCAAGACCGTCCTTATTTATTATGCCACCTTTTGAATCACTCACCGCAATCACTTTGTATCCTCTCTCATACAGGATGCGGGCGGCGTTCTCTCCCACATTCCCGAATCCCTGTATGGCGATGCTGACCTCGAATTTATCCATATCCATTCTTTTCATGGCCTCTTCGAGTACATAGATCCCTCCAAGGGATGTTGAATAACTTCTTGCTTTGCTGCCCCCCAGGTCAACCGGTTTCCCGGTCACTACTGCAAATACATGTTCTCCTTTTATCCGTTCATATTCATCAAGTATCCAGACCATGATATTTTCATCAGTATAAACATCGGGTGCCGGGATATCAATAAATGGTCCGATATAGTTCGCGATGGCACGGATATAGCCTCTTGTGACCTGCTCAAGCTCATTCCTGCTGAGCTCCTTGGGATTTACCACCACACCGCCTTTTGATCCCCCGAAAGGTATGTTAACAACAGCGCATTTAAGGGCCATCAAGAAAGAAAGATCCTTGACATGGTCAAGGGTCAATTCAGGGTGGAACCTGATGCCTCCTTTAGCCGGGCCGCGGGCATCGTTATAATGCACCCTGTATCCAACGAACATTTTTATTTTCCCGGAGTCCATTCTCACCGGGAAATGAACTATGAAAGAACGCCGTGGCATGTCCAGCAAATCGAGTTCTTCCTGAGATAGCCCAATTTCTGAATATATACTACCGAGTTCACTTATGGCCAGTTTACAGAGATTCCTGTCATCGACGTTAATCCTTTCATGATTATTGATTTGCACAAATCCAACCTCTTCTGTATGATTATGTTCCCTTCTTTAAGAATCTTTTCATACACTAAAGAGAACCGGAAAAGAATTGAAAATGTCAGAATCTATATATTTCTTTATTTCCATTAGTTTAATAGTAAGAGTAAGGACCCACCAGGAGTGTCAGGAGGTTATTTTGATTGCCCATTACAGCCAGAAGGTTAAAGTTAAAGAAGGAAAAATTGTAAAGGTAGAAGTAGAAGTGGAGGTTGATGATGTCATCAAAAAGCTCAGGATTACCGGGGATTTTTTCCTGCATCCAGAAGAGGTCATGGATGATATAGAAAAAAGTATGGTTGGCTTGAAAAAGGATGTAAGCTTTGATACAATAGTCCTCAAGATCCAAAATATTGTAAAGGATCACAATACCCAGATGATCGGCATAAGCCCTGAGTCTATCGCGGAAGTCTTAAGGGAGGCGTTAAAATGAAAATGAAATTGAAATGGAGAGTCATAGGGCTTGAAACCCATGATGCCTACCTGAACATGGCTCTTGATGAAGCAGTGAGCGAAGGCGTAAGAGCCGGCTCATCCCTGCCTACTATACGATTTTATAACTGGAAACCGAATGCCGTTTCCATAGGTTATTTCCAGGGCTTGAGGGACGAGGTCAATCTTGATGTGTGTAAGGAACTGGATGTGGACTGCATAAGGCGATGGACAGGCGGAGGGGCGGTTTATCACGATTTTGAAGGGGAGATAACATACAGCGTGATAGCGCCTGCGAACATATTCCCGAAGAATATAATAGAGTCGTACAGGTTAATATGCGGCTGGCTTGTCAGGTGTCTTGGAAGCATTGGAATTGAAGCCGAGTTCAGGCCGGTTAACGATATTCTTGTAAAGGGTAAAAAAATTTCAGGAAGCGCCCAGACAAGGAGAGGAGGGATATTGCTCCAGCATGGCACCCTGCTTTACGGGCTTGACCTTAACACAATGTTCAGTGTGCTTAATGTGAGCAGGCAGAAAATTACAGATAAGATGATAGAGAGCGCCCAGGAGCGTGTCACGTGCGTTCGTAAGCACAGCGATGCAGGAAAGATGGAGGTTTATGAGGCTCTCATTTGTGCTTTTACAGAAGGCAAGGATTATGAGTTGGGCACATGGAGTATGGATGAACTGGCAAGAGCTAAGGAGCTTGCTGAAGGAAAATACAGAAGCGATGAATGGATGTATCTGAGGTGATCTTAATGAAACTTCAAAATAAGAGCGTAATAGTTACCGGAAGCGGAAGGGGCATCGGGGAATATATTGCAAAGAGATTAGGCAGGGAAGGAGCAAATATAGTAGTAACAGGAAGGACAACAAAAGATATAGAAAAAGTGAGTGAAGAAATAAATAATGAAGGGGGCAGATCGATTTTCATTAAAGGGGATGTCACAAGAGAAGAAGATGTGAAAAAAGTCATTCATGAAACTATCAAAGAATTCGGGAAAGTTGATCTGGTTGTAAATAATGCAGGGATCGGGTTAAAAAAATATATATGGGAAACCGGTGTCGAAGAGTTTGGGGAATTAATGGATGTGAATGTGAAAGGAGTTTTCCTTTACATGAAGCATATTATCCCGGAAATGAAAATAAATGGAGGTTTAATAATAAATATTTCATCAGGTGCAGGGAAAGAGGGGATTCCTATGCTGGGCGCATACTGTGCATCAAAATTTGCAGTGATCGGACTTACCGAATCTGCTGCAGCTGAAGTCAATAATGTCAAAATAGTTGCATTATGCCCTGGAAGCGTGGATACAGGGATGTTCAAGCGGCTCTTTCCGGGTGAAAAGGCAGACCTCAAACCGGATGAGGTTGCGCAAAAAGTGGCGGATATCTGCATCAATCCGGGAAAATATCGTCAGGGCCAATCCATTGAACTTTATTAATATTATACAAAATTATGCGCAGTCTTATCGCTATAGGTAACATTTATACATGTCAAAATGAAATATTACTACTATGATTAGTGAGGATGGGGTTCTCTCAAATGTAGTAAACGATAACAAAATTATAATACCCCTGCATAAACCCGGTTTGAAAGAGAAATATTTCTTTTTATTCTCTGGAATGATAGTGAGTATTCCCATTACGTTCTTTGTCAATATATTCTCAAGCCACCTGTGCTTCCTGCTCCCGGTGTTTTATTCTGAATTATGCGCAGTCGGTTTTTTTGCTCCTGTTATTGAGGAATTTTCAAAAGCTTACCCTCTTTTCTATCGTCACGGGGAAACTGAAAAATCAATTTTTATTCTCGGTTTTCTGGTCGGCCTTGGATTTGGCCTCACTGAATTTTTCATTTATGTATTTGGAGGAGCATCAGTATATATCAGATTGCCAGGAATTTTCTTCCACGCAGCAAGCGCATCAATTACAGCCTATGGCATTGCAACGAACCGGGCTATACCGTTCTATCTGCTCGCCATAGCTCTACATTTATCATATAATATTTCCGTGACCTTCGGCAACCTATTCTGGTTGATAGTAGCGTACGTTTTTTTAATAATAACGTATTTTCTCTCCTGGCATCTCTATCACAAAACATCAGAAAGGGCTGCGGGTTCAGTACAATTCTCTTAGGCCTGGAAATGTGATTTATTTTCGTCAGGCGGGCACACTCCTCAAATATGTCTGTTCAAAGCCAAAAGAAACCTTATCAAACAAACCTCAAACCGGAGTATTTGTCGAATCTCAATAATAAGTTCTTGAAGAAGTTTGTTAACTTCATGAAATAATCAAGCTTACAATCTCGTAGCTGGTGGCTTGAAGCTGCTTTCAGAGGAATTTAGAGCTTAGAATTGAAATACAGAATATTGCTTATCTTTTTCTTTGCCAGAACAGGTAGGCCGCTGAAAATACAGCTATTGTTAAAATAACTTCAAATCCTTCTGCACCGGGTGCTTTTTCAGTTGTCTTCCCATAGGGCAGAACATAGGTCTTGATATCTTCAGAAGAGGCTTTCGTTGCCACAGGTGCTGGAAATACTCCGCCTCCTATTGGTCCTCCTCCACCTTTAAGTACGCTTATTGCAAAATGGGAGAAGGAATCTGTCTTTGCTTCGAAATAATGATAGCTGTCATCTTCACCAACTTCTCTTGTTTCCAGTTTGTTCCATATTCCACC
>JBAQLI010000023.1:0-14732 GCA_049301735.1 Candidatus Methanoperedens sp. | reverse complement strand
TTATCAGGAAAAATAAATCTTGACCGAAGTAAAGGAACTGAATTTAGTATCAGATTTGGTGAGCAAAAATAATGTCCCAGACAAAAGTAATGATTGTTGAAGATGAAAGAATAGTTGCAGAAGATATTCAAAGGAGTCTGGAAAATTTAGGATATAAAGTTTTGTCCATAGTTTCTTCAGGCGAGAAGGCTATCGATGAGGCAAACGAAAAATCTCCTGACCTGGTACTGATGGATATCGTACTGAAGGGAAAGATGGACGGGATAGAAGCAGCCGGCCAGATTCGATCACGGTTCAATATTCCTGTGGTATATCTTAGCGCTTATTCAGACGACAATATACTGGAACGGGCAAAAATAACAGACCCCTTCGGATACATCATCAAACCATTTAATGAAAGGGAATTGCACATCAATATCGAGATAGCTCTTTACAAACACAAAATAGAGAAAGAATTAAAAGAGAGCAGGGAATGGTTCTCAACAACACTAAAAAGCATCGGGGATGCAGTTATTGCCGCAGACCCGAAAAACCGCATAATTTTCATGAACTCAGCCGCCAAGTCATTAACAGGCTGGAATATTATGGATGCTATTGGCAAGTCGATGGATGAAGTATATGATATCTCTGAACCGGCCGAAAGTCCCGAAGAGAACATGAATACAGGGGAAATTGAATTGATATGCAGGGACGGAAAAAAAAGACTAATCGAAGAATGCCGCGCACCAAATATGGATGAAGGTGGAAACATCCTTGGCTCAGTGCTTGTTTTTCGCGATATTACAGAGCGCAGGAAGGCCGAAGGAATTCTTCAAGAGAATGAGCGTCTTTTGTATATGAACAAAATCAAGAACGAGATTCTTGCAAACATGAGCCATGAATTGCGCACTCCTTTGACTTCCATCATCGGCTTTTCCCAGCTCCTCAAACAAAGGATAAACGGGGAATTGAGTGAAAAACAAGAGCAATATGTTGATAATGTTATAGCAAGCGGAAAATTCCTTCTCGATCTCATCAACGATATTCTTGACTTTAGCAAGATAGAAGCGCAAAAGATGGAACTTGTTATCGAAAGTATGTCTGTGGAAGAGGCTATAAATGAGACTTTAGTGATCATGAAGGAGCAGGCGGCAAAACATAATATAACAATGGTGAAAAATATTGAACCACAGCTGGATTTTATCATGGCCGACAAGCAGAGATTCAAGCAGGTGCTGTTTAATCTGTTAAGTAATGCTGTGAAATTCAGTAAAGAAGATGGGGGAACAGTAACAATATCAGCCAGGAAATCAGGGGACATGGCTCAATTTTCGGTATCTGATACAGGGATAGGCATCAAGGAAGAAGATCTTGGTAAATTGTTCAGGAAATTTGAGCAACTTGATTCAGGACATTCAAGAAAGAGCAAGGGAACAGGACTCGGGCTTGCAATATCAAAGCAGCTTGTTGAACTTCATGGTGGCAAGATCACGGTAGAGAGCAAGTATAGTGAAGGGAGTACATTCACCTTTTTCATACCGATTTCACCAAAAACAGCAGAAACCCTGAAAATGCGCCTGGAAATACACTGATATAGGTAAAAATATACAGGGATTCGATGGTGTCAATACTCCATCCTCTTTTCCGTTATTTTCCCTTAATATGGGGCTGTCAAAAAGTTTGGTGTTTGGGGATATCTTGAACTATTTGAAAATAAAAAACCGCGGATAAACGCCAACGAATGCAGATCTATGATAGCGTATTTACGATTTATAATATCGTAATACCAAAAGATTTTACACTCACGATGTTTCAAATTTTGAAACAAATCTCAAAACAAAATTTGAAATATAAAAGATTATATTAAGCCATACAGAGTTATTGTAATTATGATAAGTATCATAATCAATCAGATTTGCTCCCGATTATATGGTCATTATCAGGCACATCGTGGGAATATAGCACTCACAAAACAGGGGCAATGCTCCTCTCTATGCCCACAAATGTTTATAAGGAGAAAAAAATGGGAAGATCAATAAGACCGCGTCCTGGAACAACTGATACATCAGGTTCAATATCTGGTATTGGTGAGATATTCAATGGATTGGGTAACTTCATGGAAATTGTCTCTGAAGCGGAAAAATCAGGGCATGAGAAAAAGGAACGAACTGGCGAAATAAAAACACCTGCCGGAAAAGCCATGTGTGGATTCTCTGTCCATATGGGAGGCAAAAGTCTGCAGGTGGAGCACGTTGGAAATGTTATGCCAGAGACCAAGAAAGGTGTAGAAGTTGATGAGATGCGAGAGCCTTTCGTGGACATCTTTGAGGAACTGCAGAGCATAGAAGTAATAGCCGAGCTTCCTGGAGTTGAAGAAAAAGAAATCTCCCATGAGATAAAAGAAAATTTGCTTATTATTAAAGCCAGCGGCGTGAACCGAAAATATAGCAAGGAAGTGCAACTTCCATGCAATGTCACGCTACTAAAAACCGCATATAAGAACGGGGTTTTCAAACTGACCCTGAAAAAGAAGGACAAATGACAACATTATATTCCTCAATTTTATATTGGGCGAAAAATTAAAACAAGGAGATGAAGAAATATGGCACACGGACCTGATTCATCCAGTCTTGCAGAAGTGCTTGACAGGATACTGGACAAAGGCGTAGTTGTAGATGTATGGGCAAGAGTATCCCTCGTAGGCATCGAGATTCTGACAGTTGAGGCAAGAGTAGTTGTCGCATCTGTAGATACATACCTGCACTATGCTGAAGAAATGACCAAAATCGAACAGGCTGCGATCGGAGCAGCACCAGGAATTGCTGCATAAGCAGCAATCCTGCATATCAATAAAACAAGGAGATGAAGAAATATGGCACACGGACCCGATTCATCCAGTCTTGCAGAAGTGCTTGACAGGATACTGGACAAAGGCGTAGTTGTAGATGTATGGGCAAGAGTATCCCTCGTAGGCATCGAGATTCTGACAGTTGAAGCCAGAGTTGTTGTCGCATCTGTAGATACATACCTGCACTATGCTGAAGAAATGACCAAAATCGAACAGGCTGCGATCGGAGCAGCACCAGGAGTTCCTGCTTAAGCAGGACTTCTTATTTTACGAGGATAAATTATGACCGAGACAGCAGAAGTGTTACTTAAGAAAACTCGCAATGAACTGGACGAAATTGCTGTAAAACTGGGGATAAACACTGCTAGCTTAGCTAAAACCAAGATAGCTAAGTCGATAGTTGAAGCCAGAAATAAGGCTGCTGCAAAAGTGACACCCAAACCAAAGGCTGAAACACCTAAAGCGGCACCACCAAAATTAAAGGAAGCCACTAAGGTGGAAGTTGGTAAACAGAAACCCAAACTCAATATTGGAATTAAGGGAGTGTACGCAAAGTGCGCAGCCATAGATGCACAAATAAGTGAGAACAATGAAGCAGTTAATGTGATCGGAGTAGGTATCAATGAGATATACAATGGTATCAAAGGTCTTCGATCAGATATGGATAAAAAAACCGTGAAGATGCACAAAGATAGTGTTTCAATGCTTCAACAGGGCATCAAAGAGATGAACCAGGGGGTCAAAGAGATGTGCGATGGCATTGATGCACAGAAAAAAGCAAACGAAAAAGCTGCCGCAAATATGGAAAAGGGTGTTAAAGAGATACACACAGGCATCAAAGAAATGCAAACATCTATTGACAGAAAAGCCGACGAGATTCAAGATGGCATAAAAGTAATGTACAGCGGTGTCAAAGTAATCCAGACCGGAATACAGGAAATGGGAAGCAAATTCGAGGATTTCAGGAATGAGGCTTCAAACTATAAACGTGATTTCTACTATGGTTAACCCAGGGTAGATTTTTTTTTCATTGCATATATCGAGATTCGTTACGAAAAGAGGAAACATTTATGAAGTATATAGAAACACATCAAAGAAAAGTAAGGGGAGAGTCAGTTCACAAAACAAAAGAAGACAAAATGGATGAAATGTCTTTCAAAGAGACACATGTCCAGGTGACTATGTCCATGAAAGAAATGGAGCCTGATAATTGTGAAAGGTCTCATAATACAGGTTTGTTTGGAGGGGAGGTTGAAACGGTTGATGCTGAATATCTTGTCCCTGAGGTTGAAAATTTTGTTGATGCACCCGATGTAAAAAGGCTGGATGAAAGGATCAAACTGTGGCTTACTACGGGTTATCCTGTCCATCTGATAGGACCCACAGGATGCGGAAAGACAAGCCTTGCGATGCATATAGCAGAAGAACTTGGAAGACCGGTGGTTTGGATCAACGGCGATGAATCGGTCACGACTTCAGACCTGGTAGGCGGCTATTCGCAGATACAGCAGGAAAGTATGCGGGATAAATATATTCACAATGTTTTTAAGACTACAGATGTAATGAAGGCAGACTGGATCGACAATCCATTAGCTATTGCCTGTAAATATGGTTACACGCTTGTATATAATGAGTTTTCCCGTACAAAACCATCAGCAAATAATGCGCTTCTGTCTGTTTTTGAAGAAGGCATACTTGAACTCCCAACCAAATTCGGAGAGGAGAGATATATTAAAGTACATCCGAATTTCAATGCCATACTTACAAGCAATTCCATTGAATATGCGGGAGTCCACAGACCCCAAGATGCGCTGCTTGACAGGATGGTGTGCATATACATGGATTACTACAGCATGGATACTGAAGTAAAGATCGTCCAGTCGCATACCGGATTGCCGGTGGATGAGGCCACAAAGATAGTGAATATTGTCAGGATCATACGAGATAAATTGCCTGATGCACAAAAACCCGGATCAAGAGCATGCATAATGATCGGCAAAGCTATTGCAGCTTTAAATGGGTCAGACAATATAAATATAGAACAATTATACTTTGACGTAATGGCAGCAAAAACATCTTCAACGCTGGATATGATGGAGAAGCAAAATCTTGTCAGGGATACTATTATGGTAGTGGCATAAGAGGGGGAAAATGACTAAGACCAGTGCAGGGATCGAAGAGGCTCTTATCTCTGAAAAAGATGGAAGTATCTATATTCCATAGGAGAATTTTATATGGGAAAAAATATTCAAACAACAAATATAGTAGAAATATGCCGCAAATCGCCTCCCCTCATAGAGAGCATTGTGAACAAAAAAGCAGAGGGTATCACAAGTGTGAGCAAAGACGGTGAGGAATGGAAAGTTGTGATTGAAGTTCTAGAAAGAAAAGCAATTCCTGATACCCAGGATATTCTCAACATTTACGAACTAAAATTAACCGGGGATATGGAGCTTACAGGATATAAACGGATCGGGATGCGCCACCGTGGGGATATGGTTTGCGAAGAAGAGGAGTAATATTAATTGACAAAAAATACATTTGCGACACCCACGGGAATAGATGCAATTCTAACCGGGTCACTGGCTCTCTCCAGGCACATACTATTCCTGTATACCTCACGCATCAACAAATATGCGATACAGTCGTCGTTCTTTGCCATGTCAGGCGATGACGAGGAGCTTATCTATATAACAGGAGAGCAGCCTGAGTTAATAATGAAGATGTTTGAAAAAAACATTAACATTTCAGTTATCAAGCCGCAAAATTTGGATATTTTGGGATCCACAAACGGCAAACACAGAATAATCATGGATATGAGTTCCATTAATGAGGGTCATGAAAAATTAGAAGAATTGCTTGTTGAATATCAAAATAATATCGCGTTATGTATGTATGATATTTCCTTGCTTGCGCCTGAAAAAATCCAGAAACTGGCATCATGTCATGACCGGCTCATACTCAATACTCCTGATATCACTGTCCTGTCAGGGAAACAATTAGATGCAACGGATGCCACGATAGAACGGTTCGTGAAGGAGTACCTGGATATTGTAGTTCTTTCATTGATCGCGGGTAAACCCATGTGCGGTACGGATATTCTGGATATAGTCCACAGGAATTTCAATGTTTTGTTAAGCCCTGGTACTGTATATCCACTTCTCCACAGGCTAAAGAAAGAGGGGTTACTGGAATGTGAATGTAGCATTAAAAAGAAGGTTTACAGACCAGCCAGGGGCAGTGAAGCAAATATCCGGCAAATAATTGAAAAACACAGTATGGCGAGTGAATTCCTGAGCGATTTTATAAAATCAAGAAGTTTAGAGGTGAATGCAGCATGAGTGAGGATAATGGAAAGAATGAAGATAATGGAAAAAACGAGGAAAATGGAAGATACGTTTATTGCATGATCAAAGCCCCCGAGCAAAAAAAGAGCTTTGGGAATATTGGATTTGGAGGGGAAGAAGTTTACACTTTAGAGTACAGGGATTTTTCGCCTGTGGTGAGCAATGCGCCTGTGAAAAATTATGAAGTAAACGATGAAGAGGTTGAACTTCACAGGAAAGTAGTAGAACATGTGATGAAAGAACATGATGTTATTCCGGTAGCATATGGTATGGCTTTTAAGAACAAGAAATTGCTCCTGTTTGCGATGAGCGCAGGATATAAAGCCATGAGGAAAGCCATGTCTGAAATTACCAATAAGGTGGAACTTGGAGTAAAAATATTATTGCCAAAAGAAGATGCTTCCTGGGATGGAAAAGAAAAATGTAAATCGGATTTCATGGAAGCTCTTAAGAAGAATAATAATCAATCAAAAGAACTCAAACTTTTCAGCAATCGCCTTGTTATGAATGCTGCCTTCCTTGTGGATAGAGATAAAGTCGAGGTTTTTTCGGATGAAATAGGGAAACTTGAAAATAAATATGCCAATATTAAGGTCCAGTACAGTGGACCATGGCCGCCATATAATTTTGTGGATATCCAGATCCTGTCAAAACGAAAGGGGGGGTTTCGGTAATGTTCATAATTGATGATATTTTACTTGATCAATTTGGCATAAGAATACCAGGACTTAATCTTATCTGGACGCTTGAACAGATAAGGGATTTTGCATTCAGGGAGATGTATAATCCTGAAAAAATCAAAAGCAAGATCAAAGAAAATAGAATGCTTTTCGAGTTTGGGGAGGTCAATAAAGATGAATATGAAACGAATAATGTGAAGCTGTTACAGGAACTAAAACTTGCACAAAGGGGAACGCAAATGAATCTTAGCGTAAGAACCGATATACTGGGGGCAAGATGAAAGAAAATGCAAAACTGAAAGAAGAGATGGGACTAAAAGATTTGAAAGTTCCGGGATTTGCAGATGATCTCTGGAATTTTTTGAAACTTCTTGAGGAAATGGAGAATAAAAAAGAAAAAGCAAGAACCGTCTTCGGGAAACTTGAAGGGCCTTTTGATTCAAAGGCTGCTTATGGTTATACTGTTAAGATCGGAATAGAAGGGAATGATTTTCCATTCAACAGGGGTTTTCATCCCCGCGCGCGTCCCCAGTCTCACGTTCGGTCAATTCGATCTGAAAATGTGGCCGAAAAGCCGATGATTGATGTGTTTGTTGAAGGTGATGGCATATCAATCGTGGCACAGATGCCCAGCGTCAAAGAAGAAGATATTGACCTCAAGATAATCCATAACGTCCTTAGGATCACAGCAAGAACCCCGCAAGGCGAGATCAAGAGAGATATTTCGGTTTCGGATGAAAGCGATATTAAAGATGCATCCTTTAATAATGGGATACTGACGGTCAAACTGGCAACAATAAATGAAACGGTGAGATAAATGATTAAAATAAAAGAGAAATATAAAGAGAGGTGTTTGTAATGGTTGATTCAATCGCAAGATTTTCCATTGGAAAAAATGATAAGATAGGTAGAAAAAAAAGAAACTTTTTAGAAAAGACAATATTGAAAATGGAGCAGTGGCGAGATAAAGCCAGAATAAATATCATTCAGCAAAGAGGTAGATATAAATCCAAGATCCAAAGCAATCAGGCTTTAATGAGCGCATTAAAAGAAGATAGGGCTCCGAATCTTAATCCGACTGCGACTACGACTATTTTGGGAGATAAACCAAAGTCGCGGTATTATGGAGTGACGCATTCCACTCTTCCGTCAAAACCTAAATATTCCTTAGTTAAACCAGCCAGGAGAATTTACGGAAATATATGGAAAAAGCTTGAGGGTGACAAAACATGAAAGGATTGTCTCCAGAAGGAGGCGGTCTTGCAGATGCAATTGAGAGGATACTGGACAAAGGGCTTGTGATCAATGCAGATATCTGTATCTCTGTGGCTGGCACTGAACTTCTTGGGATCAAGATACGCGCTGCTTTAGCATCATTTGAGACCGCAGCACTGTATGGCCTTGATTTTCCATCAGGGACGAACCTAAATGCTGCAGGGTGGAGAGAGATTGAAAGGAAAAAAGCAAATTATCCTGAATTTGCAGATGGAAAGAGGGAATCTTTACCCATGGAAGAAAAACTCTCCTTCGGAATAGGAAATCAGCATCTTAAAAGGATCACAGGAACAGATATGGCATGATAAGAAAAGAAACTATCAGGGGAAAAACAAATACCGGGGAAAAAGAACTCCAGTACCGCTGTCCAGCATGTTATTATCTTGTTGAAAAGGATATATTATTTGATATGTGCTGCCCGATATGCGGCTGGGTAAGTCCGCTTGTGAAATCCAGGCAACAAAATGCAAACGAGGGCATATCACAAGTAGATCTCATCGATGAAGGGGATATTCTAAGGATAACTGCTGAATTGCCCATGCTTGATGAAAAAAATATCATACTTGATGTGAATGGCAAAAAACTCCTGATATCTTCTGGCGGATTTGCCAGGATAATACAATTAGGTTGTCCTGTAGAGCAGATCATTGAAAAAACATATAGTAATGGCGTACTGGATATTCAACTTAGGAAATTGGGACGGTGAATATTATGACTGATGAAGAAAAGATCCGAAGGCTTGAAAAAAGGATAGAAGAGCTAGAAAAGAAAAAAGCAAAGAAAGAGGAAAGAGATGAGGAGGAAATAGATGGGGAAGAAGATCCGATTAATATAGACAGTATTGTGGGACAGTTTATTCCTGGTTTAGGGGGAATTGTCAAAGCCCTTGAAAAATCCTCTCCTGAATTCAGGAAGAGAATCGCAGATACGGATGCCCAGATAAAACACAGATTAGAATCCGGTTGGAGCATGAAACCTGAGGTGACCCACGGAATATCTATGAGACCTATTTCAGGGCGAAGTGGAATAAAACCAAAACCCGCGCAAAAGGAGCCTGAAAAGGAAAAAGTGGAAACTGAACTGGGTGAGCCAATTATTGATATTTTTGAAGAAAAGGATTACATTTCGGTCATAGCAGAATTTCCCGGCATCGATGAAGAAGTCATTTTGACAAAAGTAAAAGATGATACTCTTGAGATCTCTGCAGGAAAATATTCCAAAACTATTAAATTGCCTTATGCTGCAAAATCCATTATCGAAAGAACCTGGAAAAATGGAATCTTGCAGCTTAAGATAGAAAGATAAATAGATAGAAATGACGAATTAAAAAGAGGAAGATGTCAGTTAATATTGATGAGGGAAATATTAAACAGGGTTTGCTCGGCCTGGTCGTGGCTCTCGTTGAGATCATACAGGAGGTGCTTGAACGGCAGGCTGTTCGGCGAATGGAAGGCGGGAGGTTGAGCGACCAGGAAATTGAAAGACTGGGGCTGGCATTAGCAGACCTGAAAGTTGCGCTTGAAAATATCAAGAAAGATAATGATCTAAATGCGACTGTCGAATCAGTTCGCGGAGATCTTGATAAGTTGACGGATGATATGATCTGTAATCTAATTGGCTCCAGAAGTTTGGTGCAAGGTATTGAAAAGACATGAATGAAAGTTTTGAAAATGTGGCGATCCAGGAAGGAAGATATCTGTATGCAATCATAAATAGCGGCGCACAGTTATGTTTTGGTGACATAGGCATCAATGACCAAAAGGTCTTTACAATATCTCATGAAAATATTGCCGCTGTCGTGCATTCCTGTCAGGCAGAGGCTTACAAAACAAATGACAATGATAAGGCAAAAGAATGGATATTAGCTCATAATTATGTTATTGACTATGCTTCGAAGCAATTCGGGACAGTTTTACCATTTGCTTTTGATTGCATTATCAGGGGTAATGATGAAACTATCAAAAACTGGCTCATCCGGAATTATGAGAAGCTTACAAAGGAACTTGAAAAGGTAGAAAATAAAGCCGAGTATTCTATCCAATTTTTTTGTGACCATGAAAAACTCGCAGCTATGATCACAAATAGTCATCTGGAATTAAAAGAACTGAAAGATAAAATGGACACCGCATCAAAAGGCGCTGCATATCTCATACAGCGGCAGTTTGAACTGAAAATGAAGGATGCTGTGGTGGTAGAAATATCTATGCTGGCGAATGATCTTTGTTCTAAGATAAGAGAACATGTTGATATCCTGAAAGTGGATAAGAATACATCACAAGTACCTGATAAATATAAAGGAATGAAGCCAGTAGCGGCATTTTCCTGCCTTGTTCATAATGATAAGATTGAAAATCTGGGAGAAGCGCTTGACGTAATAAATAAAATTGATGGCTTTGCGATTCGTTTTACAGGTCCATGGGCGCCTTTTAGTTTTGTTGAGGTGAAGGATGATTGAAAAAGAGGTTAAAAATGCATTTGACACCCCTTTATTTCCAATGGAGAATAAAAAGATGAGTAAGGACACAAGATGAAGCCTGAACGCGAGAACACTCTTGTGGATCTGCTTAACCGCATGTTAAATAAAGGGATCATATTGAATGCTGATGTGATCATATCGGTTGCAGGCGTGCCGCTTATTGGTATTACCCTAAAGGCAGCTTTAGCAAGTATCGAGACTATGCTTGACTATGGGATGATGGAGGCGTGGGATGAGAGTACCAGGGAATGGTATAAGAAGGATCTGGCGAATAGAAATGGTAGAATTCCGCTTATAGAAGGGGAGAATATTTTACGGAGCGTGTTTGGGTTTTTATGGAGCAGCCATGGAATTATCTCTGAATGGAGACCAGGCACATGGCACCTTACGAATAAGAGGCTCTTCCTGTGGCAGGAGGAGATGCTTTTTGAGATTTCCTTTGACAGCATAGGATATCTCAAGGTAGTGACAGAAATTCATTTAAATATGGAGCGTAACGTGCTTCTTCTGGAACACATGGATGGAGCTTCGCATATTTACGTATCTGATATATTGGGATTTAAAGAGGCGGTTGAGAATGCTTGTGTAAGAAATAACGGGAAGATTGGGACAAAGGAATACGCAGTGGTCAATCCAGGCTCTTGACCTCGATATCCTTTGCCAGCATTGGCAATACATTATGAAGGGCGCCGATGAAAAGCAGCCCGGTTTCATCATCTTTCAGAGAAATATCTATAGCTTTTGCGATATAAGCATCCCGTTCGTGTATAAGCTCATCTTTTATCATATCGTAACTATTCGCAGCAGCTACTTTTTCCTCTTTTGTCTGTGCTGCCAATATGGCTTTAATATGTTCATATTCTTTCCTGAGGAGTTGAGGACTTTCGGTAGTCTCGATCGTTGCCCCTCTCTCGATCAATTTTCTCACGATCTGATAGTTTCTGCTTCCTTTATCAGCAGTTTCCCTGACTATCCTTAGTCCCAGATCCCCGCTGCAAGGAAGACCATCCTGAAATATTCTTGTCCTGCTGTAATCAAGATCAAGATCGTATATTTCTTTCTCCAGGTCATCCCAGAATTTTTCGATTTTTTTCTGGTTCAGAAGCCATTTTTCTTTCCCCATTTTTGCCATACCCTCTTTCATAAGCCCATCGCTCATGGTACCCATATCACTTGCAGTATGTACTATCCTTATCAAGAAGAGTTTTCTCATTTAATCCACAGTCTTTGGAATTTCATGCATTTTCTTATAGGAACTTATAGCTTCTTCAAAATGCTTTTGTTGTATTTTGAAATTCGGGTTTCCAATGTCTTCTTCATTCTCGATATATTCATTAATAGCAAGCATGGCAGCTTCCCTGCAAATATAAGATACATCGGCGCCAGTTAGACCCAGCATCAACATTATTAAGGACTTTTCATTTATATTATGGACGATGGGTTTATCCCTTGTATGGACTTTGAAAATCTCCAGTATTTCCTCTTTTCCATGAGGCGAAACTTCAATTATCAGGTCAAACCTTCCAGGGCGCAGGAGCGCAGGATCGATCATGTCCAATCGGTTCGTAGCTGCAAGGACCGTGACACCCTTGAGTTCTTCTATACCGTCCATTTCTGTTAATATCTGGCTTACAGTACGCTCAGTTACCTGTGTGTCTGCCCCTTTCCCGCGCACTGGCGCTATTGCATCCATTTCATCAAAAAAAATGATACATGGCGCTGCTTGCCTTGCTTTCTTAAATATCTCCCTGATCCCGCTCTCAGACTCGCCCACCCATTTGGATAGTAATTCTGGCCCTTTTATCGAAATAAAATTAGCATTGCTCTCACTTGCTACAGCCTTAGCGATCAAGGTTTTACCTGTGCCTGGAGGACCATGCATCAATATACCCCTGGGCGCCTTAATATGTGTATATTTGAAAAGAGAAGCATATTTAAGAGGCCATTCGATGGCTTTTATAAGCTCCTTTTTGACATGGTTCAATCCACCGACATCATCCCATGATACATTTGGTGTCTCCACAAAGACCTCTCTCGTGGTAGATGGTACGATCTCAGAAATTGCACTCTCAAAATCATCCATAGATACTTTTAAATCTAAAATTATTTCGGGGGATATATGCTCCAATTCCATGTCTATTTTGGGCCCTATTTTACGAATTGCACTCATTGCCGCTTCTCTGCAAAGGGCCGCTAGGTCTGCACCAACGTAACCATGAGTAATTTCTGCGATCTTTAATATGTCCACTGTCTCATCAAGTGGCATTCCTCGTGTATGGATATTTAATATCTCAAACCGGGCGTTTTTATCTGGAATATTTATGCTGATCTCGCGGTCAAATCTTCCCGGCCTTCGAAGGGCTGGATCAAGTGCATTTGGAATATTTGTGGCTCCAATGACTACAACCTGTCCTCTTGATTTGAGGCCGTCCATCAATGCCAGTAATTGCCCTACTACTCTTTTTTCAACATCCCCCAGGATCTTTTCTCTTTTGGGGGCTATTACATCTATTTCGTCAATAAAAAGTATGCTCGGAGCTTTTGTACCTACTTCTGCAAATACCTCACGCAGTTTTCCTTCACTTTCCCCATAGAACTTTTGCATGATCTCAGGACCGTTCACATGCATAAAGAATGCTGAGGTTTCATTTGCCACCGCTCTGGCTATAAGGGTTTTTCCCGTGCCTGGTGGGCCGTATAGTAATATTCCCTTTGGTGGATCTATACCCAAGCGTTCAAATAACTCAGGATGTTTCAGGGGCAGTTCTATCATCTCTCGTACTTTCTTTATTTCTTTTCCCAGACCTCCAACATCCTCGTAGGATATTTTAGTTCCAGATCTTATTGTATCTTCCTCTTTTTTAAGCTGGATAATGGTTTTCGGATGAACTATTACTGCGCCCTGGGGTCGTGTACCCATAATTGTATATTCCTGGTATCTTGATCCAAAGAAAATACGCACTATATCGCCTTTTATAACTGGCAAACCCCCCAATAATTTACCGATATACCTGGTATCTCGCCGGGCTGACTTATTATATGAAAGTTCAATGACTGAGGCAGGTTGGGCGGTCGTTTTTTGTACTTTTACCTTCTCATCTACACCTGCCTGTGCATTTCCCCTTATGATACCATCGATCTGGATGATGTTCTTGCCACGCTCCGCCGAAAAGGTAGGCATTAGTTTTGCCACAGTTGTTCTTTTACCCCTGATCTCAACTATATCTCCTACAACAGCTTCAAGCATTTTCATATCTTCAGGATCGATCCTGGCCAAACCTCTACTTACGTCTTTTAAGAAGGCTTCTGCAACTTTTAATGTTAAATTTTTTGATACTTCTGTGGACATTATTTTTCCTTTAATCAATAAATTTGTCTCAAGAGGACTATTTCATAACGTGCGTATTTATTCTATTATTAGCATTAGTATCATAATACTGCTTACTTGATATACTTTATTAAGAAAAAATTTTGATCAAAGAAATAGATGGAATTGAGTATTCCCACTGCGACAGGGAATAAGCAATGCTCCCATGAACCTTTCTTTGATTTCCTTCGTCGAAAGATGGATCTTCGTGCATTTTGCATTTACTGGCTTCGCTATTACATGAAAAAAACCAGGTTTTCTTATCAAAGCTGTTTTCAATTCATCCCCAGTATGCACTTTTAATGTATCCGCCATTCTGCAACCTTTTTGCCAGGAGTTCAAGGTCAATCTGGTTCTAGGTGCATGTTTCTAAGGCATTGATTTAAAAATATTTCCAAGTTTCAATTTTTGAAACAAAATCTAAAACAAAATTTGAAAATTGAAAGGTTATTTTACGCGAGTGACCAAAGAAGCACATATATGTCAACTTAATTGACAAAGGCAATTATAAAATATGCATTTCCAGGTGAAAAAAAGGGTGAAATAAAAATCGTTCTTAACAAAACAGATGAAAACGAGTATGAATTGATAGTCAGTGATAACGGTATCGGTATCCCCGAAGATATCCATTTCATGAAAACCGAAACATTAGGATTACATTTGGTTTCAATGCTTGCAGAAGACCAGTTATCAGGAAAAATAAATCTTGACCGAAGTAAAGGAACTGAATTTAGTATCAGATTTGGTGAGCAAAAATAAT
>JBAQLI010000022.1:0-11885 GCA_049301735.1 Candidatus Methanoperedens sp. | reverse complement strand
TATTGTTTTCTATTATATTGTCCCTGAGTGAGAGGGATTTACCATTGATGAACCAAATACCTCCACCAGAATTGTTAATTATCGCATCACTCAGATTCAAAGATGAAATTTCCGCATTAATGCCGTACCTCCCATTGGTAATAGTGAATCCTCTAATCGCAACATCAACATTAAAAATTCTAACAGAATCGCTACCTTTTCCGTCAATAACAGTCGTTTTCCGATCTTCACCTTCGATGTTCAAATCCTTATTTATTACAACATTTTCAGGATATACACCGCTTCTCACAAAAATACTATCTCCTGTTGCAGCATTATTTACAGCCTGCTGGATTGTTGGATAATTATCTGGTACTATTATTGTCGCTGCTCCCGCCTCTGCAATCAACAATAATCCCAATATCGTTATTATCCCAACAAATATGAGGGTACAACCTCTGCATTTAGAATAATAATATGAAATCATTTTATTTCCCGCTCATTTGAAATCATAATAGTCGACACCATTCCCATCCTCCGCAGGTATAACCAGTATCAATACCTCCCGGCAATCTTCCCAAATATCGTCATAAATCCTATTTTTCCCACCGCTATATTGAGGGCACGCCCTCTACAGACGTTATTCAATACCATTTTTTTCTCCCGGCCTATGCATGCTGCCTGATAGCTCCCACAGGTGCAATTTGAACAAGCCGATCAAACTATCCAAGGGCATGGATGTTTTTTTAATATAAAACCCTTTCCAAATTATTTAATTTCATTAATTATAATTATTTAAGAGTATTTATTTATAAAGATTCTGCTATCTTTACATTTTTTGCAACAATATTGCTTTTTTTCGGCGATCTTCACTTCGCTTCAGATACTCTTAATAGGCATTTCTTCCCCATTTCATATTGCGGATGAGAAGGAATACGGCAAATAGTGAATGCAACAGAAAAGATGAAAAATGGCATGTGCGGCGAATACAGGAAAGTCGAAAGCACATACGACCCCAGAACCAATGCTGTTCTTGATAACTGCAATGAAATAAGAGAAACTGCTGCTCAATGCAGAGCAGACCCATCAGGCTGTGAATAATAGAAAACTTATAACGTATATAAACCAAATTATCACACAATGAAAATCCGTGAACTCAACGAGCGCGTCTTAATTGAACATATTACAGGATCACTCACAAAACCCGGAAAAAATACGGTGGTTGGCGCAGGTGATGATGATTGCGCTGTTCTCGATATAGGAGGAGACGATTATCTTCTTGCGACAACCGATATGCTTCATCGAAAGACGGATTTTCCGCAGCAGATGTCAGGCTGGCAGATAGGATGGATGTCGGTGGCTGTAAACCTGAGCGATCTTGCTTCAAAGGGAGCTAAGCCACTTGGGATTTTAATGGCTATTGGTGTTCCCCCCGATACAGAGCTTGATTTTTTTGATGATATCATAAAAGGTATGGATACTTGCGCGCGAAGCTTCGGGACACAGGTCATCGGAGGTGATATGGATTCACATGAGGAACTAACGATGACAGGGACTGCGCTTGGACTTGTAAATAAAGACTTGCTTATAAGGAGAAGCGGGGCAAATCCTGGAGATCTTGTGTGCGTAACAGGAAATCTTGGTACTGCAGGAGCTGCACTGATTTTATTGAAAAAAAATATTAATGTAGATCAGGAGATACTAAAAGCCCTCTTTGAACCCATACCCAGAATAGATGAAGGTATAGCTCTTGCAAAAACACATGCTGTAACATCGATGATGGATATAAGCGATGGGCTTGCGTTATCACTTCATGATCTTGCAAAAGCAAGCGGCGTAGGATTCAAAATATATGAAGATAAGCTTCCGGTTCTCATGGATGTCAAAAAAAAATTAAAAGGCGATGAATTGTTTGAGGCCGTTGTTTTTACTGGCGGGGATTTTGAGTTATTGTTCACAGTTCCGCCTGATAAGATCAATAAAGCCAGGAATGCCTGCTCATTTACCGTAATAGGGGAGGTCATAAAAGAAGGCATTTTCATTGAAAGATCAAATGGGATCGAACCACTTAAGGGGCGCGGGTTTGAACACTTCGGAAAAAAATAATATAAGTAAAAAACGTAAAAATATATTGATTATTTTTTCCACATTATCAGGATAAATATAACAAAAACAGCCAGAATGGCTTCAAATCCTGACGTCTTTGGCTGCTCTGTGGGGGCAGGTGTTACTACTGAAAATTTTATATTCATTTCTACCTGATTATTAGGTGATCCTCCTCCTTTTGGCACATCCGTATTATCAAAAACAATATAATAATCACCATTTTCAGGAAACTTATAACTATATTTTATGTTTCTGGTTCCTAAAGAAGAGCCATCAACAAGATAATTTGTCGTCGTACCACGCTGCGTTACAGCATTTAAATATTCCGGATAATCGGAGGACTTCATCAATAAGACATCGATCGGGCTGCCGGATGTGACCTGAATATCTATATTCATGACATCTCCTGCTTTTACCTCATTCACCGGGATATCATAAAACTTATCCAAATCTATTGTTCTTGTCTGGTCGATGTTGATTTTTGCATAACTCGTACCTGCTGGCACAACTATTAAAACCAAAGCTATTAAAGTTACAAACACATAACGCTGATTGATCATACAGATCATACTTTTCTTTTATTTATTGAAAAACTTTTCGATTGGTATTTCATGAATCAAGAAACGGATAATTTTTATATTCCAAACCCACTTAGAGCCTTACTATAGAGATGAAAAAATGCCATTTAAGATCTTAAAGAAACAGGAACTTGTTCCTACGATCCATTTGATGGATATAAGCGCTCCCCGTATTGCCAGGAAAGCACAGCCCGGACAGTTCGTCATCCTGAGGATTGATGAAACAGGTGAAAGGATACCTCTTACGATCGCTGATTTTGACAGGAAAAAAGGAACTATTACGATGATCTTCCAGGCAATGGGAAAAACGACCACACAATTGTCAACACTGAAAGAAGGAAATGATCTTCTGGATTTCATCGGGCCACTGGGGAATCCGGCACATATTGAAAATGAAGGAACAGTAATTCTCGTGGGCGGAGGCGTGGGTGTCGCACCTGTTTTCCCTCAGGCCAGGGCTTTTAAGGAAGCCGGGAATAAAGTAATCTCCATCATCGGCGCACGAAGTGCAAATCTCCTGTTATGGGAAGATAAAATGAGAGAGTTCAGCGATGAACTGTATATTACAACGGATGATGGTTCAAAAGGTCACCATGGTTTTGTGACTGATATTGTTAAAAAAATACTTGAAAACGGAACAAAAGTGGAGAGGGTGATCGCCATAGGTCCACCAGTGATGATGCGGGCTGTGGCCGGTGTTACAAAGCCATTTAATGTTAAGACCGTAGTCAGTCTTAATTCAATAATGGTGGATGGGACAGGTATGTGCGGCGCCTGCAGGGTGCTTGTCGGCAATGAAACTAAGTTTGCATGCGTGGATGGGCCGGAATTTGATGCGCATCTTGTGGATTTTACGTTACTCATGAACAGGCTTGCTATCTACCAGCCTGAGGAAAAGATTGCATTTGAGAAATATAAATGTGAGAGGGAGGGATGCAAATGTTAGATCGCCAGAAGATGCCAGAGCAGGACCCGGAGGTACGCCGCTCTAATTTCAATGAAGTTGCGCTTGGTTTCACTGATGAACAGGCAATAGAAGAAGCAAAAAGATGTCTCCAGTGCAAAAAACCAAAATGCATCAAGGGCTGCCCTGTTGAAGTCAGGATCCCTGATTTTGTCAAGTATGTGTCAATAGGTGATTTTGACAGCGCGATAAAAGAGATTAAGAGCGTGAACGCACTTCCTGCGATCTGCGGGCGTGTATGCCCTCAGGAAAGCCAGTGCGAAGCATTATGTATTCTTGGCAAGAAGGGAGGACCGGTATCTATAGGCAGGCTTGAACGCTTTGTCTCGGATTATGAACGTAAATTGGAAACGGAAATACCCAAAAAGCCAGAGCCAACAGGAAAGAAAGTCGCGGTCGTTGGTTCAGGGCCTGCCGGACTAACAGCAGCGGCAGACCTTGCAAGAGTGGGTCATTCGGTTACGATCTTTGAGGCGCTCCATGCGGCGGGAGGTGTTCTCACCTATGGGATCCCGGAATTCCGGCTTCCAAAAGATATCGTTCGCGCCGAGGTGGAGTATGTCAAAAAACTCGGAGTTACGCTTCTTCTTGATTCTGTGATCGGGAAAATTGATACTGTCGATGAATTACTATCTGATTTCGATGCCGTGTTCCTCGGAACTGGCGCAGGATTGCCAATGTTCCTTAATATTGATGGAGAGAACTTGAATGGCGTCTATTCAGCAAACGAATTCCTGACGCGTGTAAATCTCATGAAATCCTACAAATTCCCGGATTATGATACACCGATAAAGAAAGGTAAACGTGTGGTCGTTGTGGGCGGAGGCAATGTGGCAATGGACTCAGCCAGGTGCGCCCTGCGGCTCGGTGCAGATGAAGTCACAATTGTTTACAGGCGGGGAGAAGAGGAAATGCCGGCGCGGGCTGAGGAAATAGAGCATGCAAAAGAAGAAGGCATCAAATTCAGGCTTCTCACAAATCCCGTAAGGCTCAATGGCGATGCCAAAAACTGGGTCACTGATATTGAATGCATCAATATGTACCTGTGCGAGCCTGATGAGTCGGGAAGATGCAAACCAATGCCTCTTGCAGGGTCGGAACATAAGATCGAGGCGGATGTCGTGATAATCGCTATCGGTACATCCCCGAATCCTCTTGTGCCGCGAACCACGAAAGGACTTGAAATATCAAAGCACGGGACGATCATCGCAAAAGAGAACGGTGCGACCACAAAAGAAGGAGTTTTCGCAGGAGGCGACGCAGTTACAGGCGCAGCAACTGTGATAAGCGCAATGGGTGCGGGTAAGATTGCTGCAAGGGCGATTGATGAGTATTTGAAAAGAAAATGATAAGTGATATATTTCTTTTTCTATGAAATATCTTTTAATTTCATAGGGTACGCTTCCTTATAAAAGATAAATCCCTAAGTTGAAGGTCTCATGTTTGCCTTTAAAAAAATCTATATACTAAAGATAGTATGTCTATATTAAAAACGGAAATTCGCCACATACCATGTATGTGGCATCCAAAAAAGCAGATAGGAAAAATTAGTGGATAGAATAGGATAGGATAGATTAGTGGATAGGAATAGGTATGTCATTTAAAAAAGGGAAAAATACACATGGATTGAATAGATTATATAATCGTGCTATTATATTTATTTTTTAGGTAGGGAGGCAATATGTTTCAGGATTCTATATTAGCTTTCTATCAATTCTTGAAAAATGAGAATAGAGCAAAAAACGCACAAAGAATATTATATTCTCCTCGTTCAATCTTGATATTACTGATCTTCGTAAGTTTTATGATTACATTATCTTCAGGCTCCCCGGTTACCCCCGATGATAAGTGGAGGATTGTATTTGATCCCGGGATTGATGCGCCTTTCAATTATTCAACCAGCTTTGCTCCAAAGGTCTGGCTGTACAATCAGGGAGGAAGCCTGGATTCAACTGCCAGTATTACCTACACTTATTTTGATGTAAACGGGAATTTACAGATTGCAACAGGTCCGGCAACCAACAACGGCGATGGTTCTTATACAGGTGCTGCGCTCAATATGCCTGATTACGCTGATAAATACATTAATGTCTTATTTTCAGTGTCTGCCGATTCAAATACACTGAGAGAGCAGCATGTATTTTATGCAGGGCAGTCAAATGGCGCCCATGGCGCCCTCTGGAAAATTGAAGTATTCAATACATCTGCAGGTCCTTCATGGAATGGAAATAATCAGCAAAAAATATATATGAAGTTGTATTCCGACGCAGGTACTCTTTATCGTAATAATCTCAATACTCCCACAATCGCTATATGGAATTCTGGGGGTACTTCTGTTCTATCCGCTACAGCTATGACCTATGAAGAGGATGGGGTGTACTCATATAATATATCGGGATATGCGAATGGAGATTACTACTTCCAAATTTATAATCAGTGGTCAAGTCGTCAGGTTACAGGCGGTAACACAAGAAATACAAAGGCTTATGCAGGCCTCTATCTGGAGGCGAATAATACACAGGGTGATGAATCTTTACCACAAATAGAAAATGTGGAAAGAAAACCCTATTTCCCTGTTGATGATGATTATGTTAATATCACAGCACATGTTTTAGATAATATCAATATTACCTCAGCCAATCTTTATTATACAGTCAATAACCAGACTGTCCAGACTGAGCCACTGATTAAACAGACAGATTTTGAATACAGGGCTACATTAGATCCCTATCTGTTAGAGGATAATATCAGATACAGGGTCGAGGTAAATGACGGAACAAACAGTGCATCCTCTACTTGGTACTTGTATAACGTTCAGGATCACAGAGGCTCCCAAAACATGTCCCATTCCTTCCTGAGCCATCCTGTTTATTGGTTCGGTTATTCAAGGCAGGCAGATCTGTCTGTCGCTGATAGGGGCGGAGATACAAATTATGATGGGGTATACAGTACAAGCGAAAAAGACGGCGTAGCATATTTGTCTGTTACACAAAGTTATCCCTATTTTAAGGATATGACCAGGATAAAAGTTCAGTCCTTGATCATGGATGAGACCGGAAAGCCTATTCAGCACCTTAAGAATGTCACGGCATGGCTCTCTAACAATAAGACCCAGTCGGCCGGCACTCATAATCAAGAAAAAACAATGACAGAGGTGGCAGGGGAAAGCGGTGTTTATACCGCAGCCTGGGAAGGCTCACCTGATGTCCCGAATGCGACCTATGTCTGGAATGAAGAGGCTAAGGCTATCTGGGGCCAGTATATCAGCGGCGAGGTTTACAGTGTTTATATTGATATAAATAATGACGGCCAACCGGAGGAGAATGTCACATGGCTGGCATATAACGTCGGAGACACTTTCTGGGGTTCGTCTGAAAATGGCAAAAGTTTCAATGACCATTTGAACCTTGAGCAAGGTGGCAGTTGCTCCCGCTCCCGCTGTCATAATAGTATGTCAGGCACAAGTAGAGTAAATCTTAAGCCGAGTTGTCCCGACTGCCATGGAGTATACAGAAACGCAAATGGTGGTGTCTGGCCGGTGGAAAAAGGCAGCGGTGTTTCAGAGGATACCATTCTATACGGAAACAGCACCGGTCATCCAAGACAGGATATTAAAAATGCCACAACTTGCGGGGATGAGACCTGCCATAACGTGGCATGGGGGACGAGTCCATCCGGAGGTTCACCTGTTGAAATCCCTGGCTATCCAGCGGGAACGAGATTGAACGCTACCTTCCGTGCTGACTATCCAAACCCGATGCAGTGCGGAGAACATCATAATTTCAAGGCTGGAAAAATACCTGTACAAGAAGGTCACAACAAGATGGTTGCGTGCAAGTATTGCCATGGAGGGAACCATGATAACAGCAAGCTGATTAAATACAATAGATCAATAATGAGCACGAATTTATCGAATGTCAACAGGGGCACACCAGGTTATGTAGGCACAGGTGGAGTGAATGGCAGTGGTACCTATGCGGGTGACTGCTACAAGGATTGCCACAGAGTCCAGGTAGATCATTCGCTCACCGGAATGCCCGGGGGAGCAACAGAGAATAAAGCAGTTCCATGTGATGAGTGCCATCAGAATTTCAACAATGCGCCCATGCATCAGGAAAACGTCTTCCCCTATTCTGATAGGGAATCTTGTGCAGGATGCCATAAGCAGCAGGGTAATATAACTCCTCACAATGCTTCAATTACGCTCTCCCCGCCAAGGATACCTGCTACATTGCTTCACGCCAAAGAGACAGGAACAAATTGGAACAATACAGGGACAAGGCCCTACTGGGTAGAGAATGAGAATTCCTGCAGATATTGTCACGGTAGATCCTATAACGAAGCATATGGACTGGGCAGGATCAGGAATTTCATGGGAACTAATATAATCAATGATAATATAGCCAGTACAAGCTACTGGTGCGCATCATGCCATGTAGATAATGGAAGCGAGACGCACTATAATTACAGTGCGATGGCAAATGTCTATAACTATTCCTTTGGCGTTGTCCCTCCGGAAATAACAAATTCCACCTGGAAATCCGATAGAAGCGGGTATCAAGACCATAATGCTCTTGGTTTTATAAACAAACTGGATTCAGGCACATACAGTGATAGGCAGTGTTTCAACTGCCATGCAGGTAATAATTCACTGGATGCAGGTCTGGATGCCTGGCAGCACAGTTTACCTGGAAAACCAAAACATACATTATCAGGCTATGTAACCAGCATATCCAGCGGTTCGCCATTGAGCGGCGCCGCAGTTCAGGCAAAAAGCACCATACCCAATGCCACAACCGATGTAAATGGCTTCTATCGGCTTACTGCATTATCTGACGGAACGTACATTGTAAATGCCAGCCTTGCAGGCTATATTTCTAATTCAACAATCATAACCGTCAGCGGTGCAGATGTCGCCAATGCCAACATCTCACTATCTCCTGTGCCTCCAGCACCGACCTATATCCCGTCTGCTCCCTCAAACCTTACAAGTACGCAGGGCAATTTCTGGGTCAACCATACCTGGCAGGCAGGAGCAGGCAATGTAACGGACAGCTATAATGTAAACGTGAACGGTATCTGGATAAACGGAACAGCGGTGACTTACTACAACAGTACAGTCGGCGCTCACAACTGGAGCAATATCACCATCTGGGCATACAACAGTTCAGGCAGTGGCCAACTCGGCTTAACACCGGCATCAAATGCGACTCAGGTTGCCAACAACAACCCGGTGCAGGCTCAAATAGGGACTAGAATCATAACTGCAGGCAATGTGCTGAGCTTCACAGTCTCGGCAACCGATGCAGATTCGGATCCCATAACCTATGCAACGAATGCCACAAAAGGAACGTTTAACACCACAACAGGAGCATACTCATGGACAACCACAGTCGATGATGTGGGAAATTATACATGGTCATTCAATTCAAGCGATAACTATGGCGGTGCGGCAGTTGAAACAATAACAGTCACTATTACCAGCATGCTGACATATGCTGTAAGCGGTTATGTATTTGATAATAATGGTGCAGGACTGGGAGGTGTTATCGTGCAGAACGGAAGCTTCCAGGATACAACACTGGCATCAGGCTATTATTCGATAACCGGTCTTATTAACGGTACATACAGCTTCAGCTACTCCAAGACAGGCTTCAATACTGGTTATTCAGATGTTGCAGTCAGCGGGGCGGATGTCATAAATGCAAATAAGACCATTTACGATACAACGTCTCCGGCTCAGGTTACAGGATTGACAGGCGATATTCCGACCCAGACTACTGTAAATCTGACATGGAATTCAATAGCTGACGCAAACTTTTACCAGGTGTTCAGGGACTCCAATAGCATTGGATATACCATGAATACGTACTGGAACGATACAGGATTAATCCAGAATACTTCTTATCAGTACTGGGTCAGGGCTAATGATTCGTATAATAACCTCGGTCAGAACTCCTCAACTTTAATTATAACAACAGCTTCGCCTGAAGCTGATTGTATGGGCTGCCACAACTCCCAGCGGGGAGTTTATCCTGCAATTGCGGCATTATCATTCGGCAAACATAAGAACGTAAATACAACAAACGGAACAGGTGTTCTGGATAACAATGATTGCAGAACATGCCACTATGACATCGCTAACATGACCCAGCCAGGGTTCACCACAGCTACAAAGACGTGCGCTGAATGCCATATCCAGGGCAATTTTTCAGCCCCGATAATTCAAAATCATATGCCTCCAAGACTTGCATTAAGTCCGGGGGCAAATATAACAACAAATGCATACTGTTCGACCTGTCATAACAACAGCATTAATCAATTTGCATACTCAGTAAATGCCAGTGTCGGTCATTACGGTACAAATGCCTCAATGTTAAAGCCAACAGTAAACCAAACCCCATTGCCGGTGTTCGGGTTCATGAATTCAGGAGATGCATCGGCATACAACAGGGAATGCAATAACTGTCACAATCCATCCAATGCAAGCTGGGGGGACCCAACACTGATAACAGTACCTCACAGTGGTCGCGGTACATGCAACGAGTGCCATGTGAATACTGATGCATCCGACCTGCACAATGGCTCTCTTAGCTTGCCCCAGACCTTCGGTTGTCTTGACTGCCATACTAACTATGCAGCCAGGTACAGGGCGCCTAATATCACCAACACGAATATGGCAGGATTCGGAACCTGCGATAGTGGATGTCATGGAGGGGGCAATGTAAATGGAATTATGGATGCGGATGAGCACAATACAGATAGGAACTATGCAGGTACACCGGGCAGTACTAATACAGTATATATGAACGGCCAGACCACCCTCACCGTGCCACCCGGAACTCTGGTCACGGTTACATCCAGGATCAATGATGCAGGTAATGCAGGTCGTGTGGGTGGAGCAGAATATTATATAGATATAGATCCAGGTGTTGGAAAGGGGGTTCCCATGAATCCGGCAGACGGCCAGTTCGATGCTGTCGGCGGGGCATGGGAGGATATCACAGCTACCATCGATACTGCAAACCTATCTGCAGGTACCCACACAGTATATGTCCGCGGGATGGATATCGGAAAGCAATGGAGCACTGCACAGAGTGCAGCATTAACAGTTGGAAATAATTATATCCCGCCAGTTCCATCGAACCCTGTCAGTACACAGGGCAATTTCTGGATCAACTATACCTGGGAAGCAGGAGCAGGCAATGTAACGAATGGTTACAACGTCAGTGTTAACGGGGTATGGACGAACAGCACAAGTACTTATTCCAACAACAGCGTCGGTGCTCATGGATGGAGCAATATATCAGTATATGCCTATAACAATTCGGGCAGCGGCAGTCTGAGCCCGGCTCCGGCATCGCAGAATACCCGCGTCGCTAATAATTTACCGGTGCAGGCACCCATCGGGAATAAAACAGTAACTGCCGGTAATGTGTTGAACTTGACGGTCTCAGCCATTGATGCTGATTCAGACCAAATAACCTATGGTTCAAATAAGTCAAAAGGAACTCTGGATTCCACAACAGGGGAATATTCATGGGCTACTACAGGCAGCGATGTGGGAACATATGTCTGGTACTTCAATTCAAGCGATAGCTTCAGTGGAATAGCAAATGAAACAATAATAGTGACAGTGAATGCAGTTCCGACATATATCCCGCAGGCACCGATCAACCTTTCCAGTACGCAGGGCAATTTCTGGATCAACTATACCTGGGAAGCAGGAGTAGGCAATGTAACAAATAGTTACAACGTCAGTGTGAATGGGATATGGACAAACGACACAAGAACCTATTCCAACAACAGCGTTGGTGCACATGGGTGGAGTAACATAACTGTTTGGGCATACAACAGTTCAGGTAATGGCAGCTTAAGCCTGACTTTAGCATCGCAGAATACCCAGGTAGCCAACAACGCACCAGTGCAGGCTCCAGTAGGTAGTAAAGTCGTATCAGAAGGCGATCTACTAACATTTACAGTTTCGGCTACGGATGCAGATTCAGACACAATAACTTACAGGACGAATGCAACAAAGGGAGCACTAGATCCGGCAACAGGCGTATATTCCTGGACACCGGGCTACACAGATGCGGGAAATTATGTCTGGGAATTCAACTCAAGCGATAATTTCAGCGGAGTTGATACTAAAGTGATAACCGTAACAGTCATTAATGCGCCATTAACAATCACCTCATCAACCCCTGTCAGTGATCCTACTACAACAGCGGGCACAGCGCTAACATTTGTAACAAATC
>JBAQLI010000021.1:0-7367 GCA_049301735.1 Candidatus Methanoperedens sp. | reverse complement strand
TTATGCAGCCAAGGATCTTACATTTAATCCCGCCATAGGCGGCGCCTCACCAGGGGTCTGGGGTCGCAACCCCAGCGCCGTTAAGATAATGTTGACCAAAAGTGTTAATAGTACGCTAATCCTGTCTGAATAAATGCAATTTTCTTACAAAATCCAGATAGTAATTTTGTCAGGCTCATATTTCATAGATAAATCATAAATTTATCTTATCAAGTGCGAAATATGGGATAAATAGCTGGGAAATCGAAAATATCAGACTGATCTTTTTTTCATGGTGACTCTAAAAATCAAGCGGCTTTACAAGATATTCTCTCAGTTTAATGTCAAAAAATTTATTTGAAGAACTCGCTTTAATAACGGCAGCGGTGTCCGCTCCCCTGCCTGTTCCAGCTACTGCAATAACATCTGAGAATGGGATCAGTCCGGCATCCGCACTCATAGCCACGATCTCAACAACCACTTTTGTTCCCTGACCAAAAATTCTCAGGGTATCAGCCACAGTCTGCTCATAAGATTGAGAGCCTCTCTCCTTAAGTGCTGTCCCAAGACCTCTCAAAACCATAGTTCCTGTATGAACCTTTCCATCCATAATCTCTATTTTCTTTTTTATTTCAGGGTCAAACGTTTGAAGATTTGGCTCTCTAATACCGGTATTATGGGTAACCACTACCAGTTTTATTCCTGTGTCTTTCAACATCCGGGCAGCGGCAAGTCCTGTATCTCCAAAAGTTGATGCAACAACGATATGACTTATCCCACGCTTTAATGCCTCTTCTTTAGCAATTTGTAGAGTTCTTTCAGTGTTCTCTTTACCTGCGTTCTCAAAATACATTTTGTTCACCTTTTCTTATAGCATCAGATCATCCATGTAGGTTTGCTCTTTATATCAAATCTTTTTCCATATCACAGAAGTACTCAATCGCATCATGCATGAATAGATTAAGGCCTGGCCGATGCTTATTGTAATGCTCTGCGATCAGCGCCTGTACTTCTTTGTCCCGAATTCCCTTATCCATACTGCAAGCCAGCTTTTGTGTAAGCAGTTGGGCCCCTTCTTTTGTTTTTTCCATTTCCCCCTTTGTCATTTTTTGTACCCGCTTCATGCTTTGCTTGTAAGCATCTGTATTTCCCCAGCGCTGTTTTACTTCTTCGTGATATTGTTTGACGTCATCATCTTTGAACGGATCATAAAGTTCTTGTTTTTTGCTTTTTTGTTGCTTCAACATATGAATTGTAGATATCTGGTTTATAGATATTAATTTTATGTGCACTTGTTGAGTGAATAAATATTAGCCACAAAAATGTGCTTTTCAACAGTTTCAGCAGAGAGATTCTTTTGAACTATAAGGTACATTTCAAATATTTTAGTATACTGAACAATAGGAACTTCCTTAGAATTTCCAATTACTCAATTATTTGAAAAACCGCTATTGATACAGGACGACGAGAGGGGGACTTGAACCCCCGAGCTCCTTGCGGAACACAGGGTTAGCAACCCTGCGCCATACCGGGCTTGGCTATCTCGTCACTCCGACCTGATAAATTGCATAAGCAATATACATCATTTAGAAGTGGCTCTTGGGTGTTTCTGTATAACCTGTTTGCTATTTAACACTTTTTACATGAAATTTTATCCCAGAATGAGTTAACAATATAAATATAATCAAATCGTAGAGAATGTTCGATGAAGCTTCTTGCCATTGATGTCGGAATGGGAACACAGGATATTCTTCTATATGACAGTCAGGAAAATATCGAAAATTGCTTTAAGATGGTGCTGCCATCGCAGACCCGGATCATTGCCCGGAGGATCATTGAAGAGACAAGTTCAAAAAAAGATATTGTCCTTAAGGGTGAAACAATGGGGGGAGGACCATGTTCAGCCGCAGTAAAAAGGCATTTAAAAGCAAATCTGGCCGTTTTTGCTACAGAAAAAGCAGCTCTCACCCTGAATGACGATCTTGAAAAGACAAAGGAAATGGGTGTTGTCATTGTAAAAGAGAATGAAGTAACCGAACTAAATGCCTCAGTTATCAAAATGTGTGATATAGATATAGTCGCTATTATAGAAGCCTTTGCTCTTTTTGGTGTTCCTGTTCCGGAAAATTTTGCCATAGCTGTCCAGGATCATGGATTTTCTCCCGCTAAAAGCAATCGCGTCTTCCGGTTTGAATATTTCAGGGAAATCATTGAAAAAGGCGCAACACTTGATTCTTTTGTATATAAGAAAAAAATCCCGGAGCGCTTTACAAGAATGATCGCTGTTGAGAGAACTTTGCCGGGTGCAATGCTAATGGATACAGGAATGGCTGCAATACGGGGAGCTCTTCTTGATGAGCGTGCCCATCAGCCGCATCTTGTTGTAAATATCGGCAATGGTCACACACTTTCCGGGATCATTGATAATGGAAAACTCATCGCATTAATGGAGCATCACACACAGCAGATGACCTCAAGGAAGCTTGATGATTACCTGAGGCGATTATGTAATGGAACACTTGGATTTGATGAAGTTTTTAATGATGGCGGGCACGGGTGTTATGTGAAAGAAGCGATTGGCTTTAAAAATATCGGCCAAATATTGGTCACAGGTCCACGGCGCAAGATCATGCACGGCTCAAAACTGGAGTTCAGTTTTGCTTCGCCATACGGGGATATGATGCTTACAGGCTGCTTCGGACTGGTTGATGCTTACATTCATTATGCTAAGAAGTAATGAGGGGAGCCATGAGAAAAGAATTGCTAAAACCTGTGATAAATGCTATATTTGCACTTTTGTTATTGGGCATAGTCAAAATAGTCGCAATGTTCATGCTAAAAGAAGTGAACCATATTTTAACATATATTGACATTGCAATTTCACTTTCAGTAGTTATAGTTTTATTAAAGTTCATGGTGGATTTCAATCATCAGCTTAAGATTGCATCCCCGGATCACTTTCAAGTTCGGCAACTTGTCAAATGGACAGTTATCTTAATGGCAATATTGACCCTTTACGGGACTTTTGGAATGTTCTCAGATGTTGCCTATGGATCATATTACATCTTTTTTTTCATATTAACACTGGTTCCTGTATATTTCCTGTGGAAAATACTTTATAATAATTCTGATCTGTTACCTGATATTTTAAGGAATGTTTTCAGTGAAGAAATAATCAAATGCTCTTGCGGATGTAAAAATCCTGTTTATGCAAAATTCTGCCAGAAGTGTGGATCAGTTTTAAGGTGATAATTAAAGAATTGCAATTCAAAGTCTTTGAGTGATGAAAGAAATTAAGTATTTATAAAAGTATATATTAGATTACAAATGTTTGACCCGGTACCACAATTTTTCAATAATATGGATGTCAATTTTGATTTCTTTAAGAAATTAGCCCTGTCTATGCTTATTGGAATACTTATTGGCATTGAAAGGGAACACAGGCGGCCTGAGAAAATAGAATTGATCGCCGGGGTTCGTTCATTCACCATAGCCTGTATCGCAGGTATGATATCTTCATTCATTGCATTGAAAGTCAATCCCGGTATTCTTCTTATATCCCTTGCATTTTTTGCTATAATATCAGCATTGTATATATATATTAAAAATGTAGTGTTAAAAGCACCAGGTATAACAGGGCCAATTGCACTATATTGTACATTCCTTCTTGGTGTTTTAATATCTTATGATCAATTCGTCCCTGCTATCGCCGGAGCTGTTATTATCACACTTCTCCTTGCAGAAAAACAACCTCTCCATTCTTTTGCAATAAAACTCACGGACGATGAAATAGTAAGCGCAGTCCGATTTCTCGCTGTTGTTTTCATACTCTTTCCCTTAACTCCTGATGCAGTTTATCTGGGAGTCATAAATCCAAGAACGATCCTTCTAATTGTGATATTTGTTGCCACCATAAGCTTTGTCAGCTTTGTAATAATGAAAAACATGGGGACGAAAAAAGGGATCCCCATTTCCGGAATGCTGGGCGGGCTTGTTAACAGCGAAGCCACAACAGCAGCACTTGCAGCTATGGCAAAAAATAGACACGAATTGATTGAATCCAGTTTTACAGGAATTATTTTGTGTAATTCTTCAATGCTCATTCGAAACCTCATAATCGCTTTTATCGTGGATCCAACTGGAAAGGTAGCCTTTCTGATGGCAATTCCCCAGATATTTATCATTATTTACTCTGCAGGTGCAGTTTTGGGTTCAAAAGACAATGAACATGTTAGCGAATCGATCAAACTTCAATCACCATTCGCACTTTCGCCTGCAATAAAATTTGCTTTTGGCTTTACAGTATTATCTATCGTTTCAAAATATGTTAACCTCTGGGCTGGTGCAGCAGGTGTTTATGCTACTGCGCTTGGCGGCTTTATAAGCAGCGCCGTAGTAACGGCATCAGCAGCCGCGCTTGCAGTGAACGGCGATGTTTCATATAGCACAGGTGCGATAACTGCAATTCTTGCAAGCCTTGTAAGTACTGGGAATAAAATGTTGCTCGTTAAATGGTCGGGTCCGTCAATACTAAGCGATCTGGTCAATAAGACATTCACACGTTTCATTATTGCAGGAGGGATTGTTCTTGTAATATGGGGAGTGTTTATTACCTATTTTTAGCGCCATGAAAAATCATTTCGGAACAAGAATAGCACCAGGACCAGTGAATTTTTTTGGTATTTCGCGCCCAAGAATATCCATGGCAATTTCATAATTGCATTGCATTATCCTGTTCTTCTGAATAAATGGTTTCATTTTTTCAAATAGCCCGGTAAGACTTATTTCCTGCATGGAAAAACCTGAAAGAGCAGTATCCATGTTATTTTTTAAACAATTAAAAATTGCAGTATAATCCACAGGCTCGCAAAGTATCACAATTTCAGATCGCTCTATTTGTGATCCCAATATTTTCATACATTCTGTAATATTTGAAAATTTAATTTCATCTTCCCTTATCTTATGATCAAGGAATTTTTCATGAGATTCTACATATATTCTCGCATGTTCCCATAAGGTTTTTACGAAATAATCTCTTGCTTTATATTTAAGAAGTCTTTTGAATCTGCTCAGGAGCTCATCATAAAATTTTTCAGTTTCTTCATATGAGATCCCCACTCGAGTGGCATTAAATGAACTATGCCAGAGGCGTTTTGGCTTTTCACGAAGATTCATGATTTCATTGACTGCCCGTGCTATCTGCAACGTGAATTCCTCGACAAGGTTGAAGACTTCTTCATATACCGGAATAAGTTCATCTCTTGATCTTATATTTAGCCCATAAAAAAGTACATTCAAAGGAAGGCGCTCTTTACTTTCTATGAGCCTGATATTTTTATCGATGATCTCATTTAAGTAAATCCTGTAAAGTGTTCTTGCAGGTTCGCTTATGTCATTTGAGATGTTCTCATAATATTCCAGCCAGAATTCATGCGGTGATATCAGCCTTTTATTGTATTTATTTTCAAGCTCATAGAAATCAGTTGAAATATTAAGAAAAACCGCCTGCGGATCAATATTATTGAACAGGGAAAGGATCTCATCGTGAACTTTGTTCCCATTTATCAGCGCGAACCTCGCGCTTTCAGGAAAAAATCTCTCAAGTTTGAATGGATATTCAAGGTGTTTTTTGAGGGCGGCGTCTTCAAGACCGCTAAGCCATTCCCTCACTGCCGCATCATGTACATCCAAAACATTGATGACAGGTATAAGGAACAATTTTGGCATCAATACCTAAAATAATGAGACTTATCTATACGTTTCTTATCTATACGTTTGTTCCTTTACTCTCCAGGGCTTTTTTGAGTATGTTCTTAATTTCATTCCGGATATCAGACTCGTTCGAATTATCAATATACAAGAGCCCTTCTTTTATTTTTGAGGCATCGGGAGAAACATTTCGCAGTTCAGATAACGCATTTATCAGGATATTTATATCCTGCACAGGTTGAGTTTTCCCTGTTATGAATACGAACGAATTTCCCTCTCGTTCTAACCGTACCATAGTCCTACCTCGTTATATAAATCATTGAAATCAGTACTTGCATCAAAGGTTAAATAATTATGTTATGATAGATAAATTCTTATTGTATCAGGCTATTTTGGCGGCAAAATCGTTTGAAAAATAAATAATTTGCTATATGACCCCTAACAATTTCCTTGATAATGACTCAGCTGCCGAAGGCCTGCCAATGCGACTTGTGGTTACTGTTATTCTTTTATCGGTTATTATCGGCCTGTCTGCAAAGGCTGCATATCTTTTCATAGACAATGCAAATGAAAAAAAGCTAAGAGGTCAGCTTGATCTGATCGATAAGCGCGCTTCTTTGATATATATCCAGGGAGGAGCGCAGGATATCGATGATCCTGCAGGCTTCTCAGGAACGGTGGAAAACATACATGTAGAAATACCGGATAATGCCGCGTTTGTTGTTTTTGGGGGAATGCCGTCTTCAGATGGTAATCCTCCGGAAACAGGAGCAGGAAATCTGCACACTGATAATGTATTCTATTATGTCCTGAATGACGGCCGGGTGCAAACAAGGTCATCGATCGCACGTTTTTCCTCAAACACTACGGGATTGGACAGGCCGTTCGTGCTTTATCCCGGAGAGTATGATCTGACGATGGAACTTGTAAAAAACAAAAACGGTACCTATGTCAAGATCGAATAAAACCGGAAGATTTACATTATTCATAAGAAATGATAGAGCATGGGCTGATTTTTTTATTACGCGGATCGGATTGATCTTGTTCGCAGCAATATTGCTTCTTGCAGCTTTTAAAATATACCCGATGTTCCAGGAGCGTGAGAGCAGGTTGAATCTTGATACCGTAGCCTCTGATATAACCTCAAAAATAGAAGCCGTTGACAGTATTACCATACCAGGATATAAATACAACTATGTTTTCGAAGAGAATAACAGGGATGTAAGAATAGAAATATCCACGGAATATATCACTGTACACTCGAATCTTAGCTCTCCCATATGGGGAGACAGGGAATTGATACATGCCGAACCTGTGATAACGCATGTCTATCCCCCGAACAATAATTGGAGCAATACATCCGGTTTTCGAAAATATATAAGCGATACGATAGGTGGCGGAAAAAACGGAGATGCTTCAAGTCCTCTTGATCTTGAGGTTGAAAAACAAAACGTGGACGCGATATTCGAATCAACACAAAAAGAGCTTGCTATGAGCCCTTTTATCCCGGACCATAATAAGCCTTTGTTCATCGAAAAGGTAATAATCTATTATAACAATACCTTCGCCACATTGCTATATCTATAAGATAAGATGAATTAATTCTGGGATATACCACGCGTTCTATTCAATAGATATATCCCAGGAACTTGTATGTTCAATATTATTTCACGTCTTCA
>JBAQLI010000020.1:0-3318 GCA_049301735.1 Candidatus Methanoperedens sp. | reverse complement strand
AATAGTACGCTAATCCTGTCTGAATAAATGCAATTTTCTTACAAAATCCAGATAGTAATTTTGTCAGGCTCATATTTCATAGATAAATCCTAAATTTATCTTATCAAGTGCGAAATATGGGATTTATTTTACATATATGGTTATAACTTTGCGTCTTTGTGGTGTATGATTTTTGTTCTTGCAAAGTCGGCTATGCACCCTGGTTCATAAATGAACATAAAAAAACAACGAACTAAAACGAACACAAACGAACTCCGGCGCGTGAGTTCATAGCAGTTCGTACAAGTTCGTTGTTAATTTTTTTCATATCAGATCGCAAAGATAATTTGAATTGTTTGGTTTTTAACTATAATAAATAGTTGATTCTTGATTATAATAATCGTGTTTCAACTATTTGTATAACTTATTTTATAGACACTATCTTCACAATATCCCCATTCTTTAACTCGTGTTTCTCCCCAAGCCTCATCTTGGTGCGCGCATCTACTGCATGGAGGAAACTCTTTCCGATATCGGTATGTATCATGAAGGCAAGGTCTTTTGGCGTACTGCCTTTTTTCATAATGAATGCATCGGGAAGTATTGTGCCCTTCTTATCTGTGAACCTGTTCTCATCTTCAACCGGATAAACAACGATCATTTCAAGAAGCTTAAAAACCGTTTCATTGATGCATTTCTGGATGCCTGTGCCGCCATTCTTCTTCAAAAGCAGCCGGATTTTTGATAACGCTTCTTTCTGGGCGCTGGTTAGGTTTGGTGATTCAACAAAATCAGCATCTCCGGGAATGTATTTTATGGCGCCGCTCTTATCTGCAAGGCGCAGCACAACTTCTGTTGCTCCGCTTACCGGGATAGCTCCCTTTTTCAAAAGACGCTCGATATTTTCCTGTGAAGCGATATCTATCTTATTGGCTGCAATTATAAATGGCTTACTTTCAGCCCGGAGCATATCTGATAGCTCGATTATCTGTTCCTCTGTCCAGACCTGGGGCTTATCGCGCGGCAGTCTCATTCTTGAAAGAATGGTTCTGACGTGTGCTTCTGTTATTCCTGCGCCTTCAAGCTGGCTTGCGATAGTCTCTTCGATCTTTAGTCCTTCTGCATTTACCTTTCTTGAAAGCCTCTCCCAGTTGCGCTTCAGGATGCCTGCCATCCACATGGTTATCTCATGCGGAAGGAATTCTATATCTCCAAGCGGGTCATGCGAACCTATTGTAACGGGATTACCTTCGATATCAGTGCCTCCGGATGCATCTATTACATGGATTATGGCCTTTGCCTGCCTGAGATTATCAAGAAATTCATTGCCAAGTCCCCGTCCTTTATGGGCATCAGGCACAAGACCCGCCACATCTATCATTTCAACCGGCACGAACCTCGCACCTTCCCTGCAATTACCGCAATCGAGTTTCAATTCCCTGCATGGGCATACGGTCCTCACATATGCCACACCATGATTCGCATCGATAGTGGTAAAAGGATAATTTGCTATCTCAACATTCGCAAGGGTTGCAGCTTTAAAAAATGTTGATTTTCCTGAGTTTGGTTTCCCGGCAAGAGCTATTGAAATGGACATGCTACTAATACATATCTTTTGAACTTAACTTTTATGTATATTTAAAGGATTTCCTTGATTTTTCCTGCTGTCTTTTCAATTTCTTTTATGATGGGATCAAGATTTGCATTATTTGTCGCCATAACTGATATTAACGCTTTTGAACCTGCTGAGGTAGTGATCAGCTTTCCGCCGTTATAATCTACTATCACACGATTGGGATTGACTTTTTCAAGCTTATTAGTGGCCGTTTCAGCAGCCCGTAGCATGTTTGCTGATATCAGGGTAAGCATTTCCGATTCTTCGGTTGCATGTTCACCGATAAGATAACCATCACGACCTGCTAATGCGATCATTTTCACCCCATTCATTTTCTTCAGGTCTAATAGAACTTTATTATATACATCCGACATTTTTCTTTCTGTCATATATTACTCTAATAAAGTCATATACGTGGGATGTTATAATTCTTTCGGATCTGTCTAAAAATATTCGTTTTTCAAATGTTATTTTTTAAGATATAATATGTCACAAAGTAATCAGGTATGCACCTTGACTTCATCAAGGAGGAATGGCGGATAAAAAACCCCATTTTCTGTGATAATGGCAGTCACATTCTCCATTGGAGTTGCGTCAAAGGCCGGATTATAAACATTTACCCCAAGTGGAGCTATCTGGTGCTTCCCAAAATACTTCAGTTCTTCAGGTTTTCTTAATTCGATCTCGATTTCATCTTCAAACCGTTCAAAATCAAATGTTGAAATAGGCGCTGCAACATAAAATGGCACCTGGTGCTCTTTTGCAATGACCGAATGTGTATATGTCCCGATCTTATTGAACACGGCATCCTGGGTGATCCTGTCTGCGCCCACAATGACTTTATCAACCATTCCTTTTCTCATCACATGACCTGACATGCTGTCTGTGATAAGCGTTACCGGAATTTTATCTTCCATTAATTCCCATGTTGTTATTCGGCTTCCCTGGTTTAGAGGTCGTGTCTCGCAGGAAATGACTTTTATGTCTTTTCCCTGGGCGCGGGCAGAACGGATAACCCCAAGCGCAGTTCCCCAGTCCACACAGGCAAGCCTTCCGGCATTACAGTGTGTCATGACAGTATCCCCATCTTCAAGAAGATCAGCGCCATGCTCCCCAAGCTGCATGTTCTTTTCCACATCCTCATCAGCTATTGCTTTTGCCTCATCAAGAGCGAACATCCTTACTTCTTTGATATTCTTTGCATCCTCTAAAGCCCCCAATACGCGTTTAACTCCCCATGAAAGGTTTACTGCTGTGGGTCTTGTGGCGATTATCGTATTTGCGGCATCCCGGATATCATCCATTAATCTATCTAATGAACTGGCATTACTTCGAAATGCAGCAAGAGCAACACCAAAACCTCCGGCAGCACCGAGTGCAGGCGCGCCGCGGACGCGAAGGGATTTTATGGCTTCGCATAATGAATATATTGTAGAGCATTCTATGACTTTATATTCCGCAGGCAGAAGGGTCTGGTCTATCATCGTAATATTATTATTATTGTTATTCCAGTCTATTGTTCTCATTGAAATCGTATTTATCATCCAGGTTTAAGTGAACTACTCCCCGCTAAAGCTGGGGAGCTTCCTGCTTCATTGCTTCTCTATTGAGATTGCTCAGGCAGGCTTGAAATCCCGTAGTTCCTACGGTACTATTTGATCTTTTTAATATATTAATTGCAGCGTTGTGATCCCTATCCAGAACAAGACCACAAAAGGGACAAC